>DASRJV010000253.1:0-8073 GCA_035649295.1 Propionibacteriaceae bacterium | reverse complement strand
CCATCTTCGCCGCTGCCGCCTTGTCAGCCCCGCTCACCACGAACCACACCTCATGCGACCGGTTGATCACCGGCAGGGTGAGGCTGATCCGCTCCGGCGGCGGTTTCGGCGAAGCTCGTACGGCGATGACGGCGCCCTCTGCGTAGGAGGAGGGATGCTCGGGGAATATCGACGCGACATGGCCGTCGGGTCCCATGCCGAGCAGGCAGATGTCGAAGACAGTGTCGTCCAGCTCTCGCGCGTACGCCTCGGCGGCCTGATCAAGATCGAGATCGCCGTCGCTTGCGGGCATCTCATGGATCCGGTCCTGGTTGAGTGCCAGCGGCGCCACCAGTAGATCGAGGGCTTGCTTGGCGTTGCGCTCAGCATCATCGGCTGGCACGAAACGCTCGTCGCCCCACCACAGCTCGACTCGAGACCAGTCAACGGCGGAGTTCGGCCCCTCGCTGCCGAGTCTCTGGTAGGCCCGGGTGGCGATCCGCCCCCCGGTGAGTGCGAGCTGGGGAATCCGGAAGTCGCGTTGTATCTCGGTGAGCCGCGCCATTAGTCGCGCAGCCAGAGCCTCAGCGACATCATCCGGTCCAGCATGGAGCAGGATCTCGGAGCTTTCGACGGCCATCTAGCGCCTCCTCGCGGTCTGCTTGCCGGCTTTGCGTGTGCTGTTGGCCTTCCTGCCACCGGCCTTCTTGCTCGATGCTGCCTTGGCCCGGGACTTGCCGCCCGCCTGCCGATCGCCATCGAGCAGCGATTTGACTGTTCGCTCGTAGACCAGATCCTCGTCCATGCGACGCAATTCTTCAGAGATCAGATCGGTGTAGTCGCGGCGCTTGAGGGCGACCAGTCGTTCCGGCTGGCCGGGCACGGCGTAGGAGGCGAGCAGGCCGTCCGGTCGAGTGATCGCGATATCACCCGATGCGGTGGTCATGCGCACCGCAGTCAGCCCAGGTCCCTCGGTGATCTTGCGTGTGGCCTCCACCTTCAGTCGGGAATGCAGCCAGGACGCGAGCAGGTCCGCGGAGGGGTTGTTGCGCTCCGACTCTACGACCACAGCTTTGATCTTGGCCGGGTACTGGTCGAGCGCGGCGGCGAGCAAGGCCCGCCACGGCGTCAGCCGCGTCCAGCTCAGGTCCGTGTCTCCAGGTGTGTAATCCGCGGCGCGCGCCTTCAAGGCCATAAGCGGTCGGCCCGAGGCCGCAGCGTCGGTCAGTCGGCGCATGGCCAGCTGTGCGAGTTCGTCGGCGGCGCGCTTCTGGGGCGCCTTGCCAGGCCACCAGATCACAACAGGAGAGTCGGGTAGCAGTAACGGCCGGATCACCGAAGCTGGATGCGCCGCGACCGCACCGCGCATCCTGATCACGACGACCTCGCCAGGAGTCCCTTCGCCGATGTGCACCTCGGCATCCAGCGAGGCAATTCGACCGCCGGCGGTGACGACCAGCAAGATCCGGGATGGATGCTCTCGGCCGGCCGCCATGCCGGCCTCCATGGCACGCGCGTATTCCGACTCATCGCAGACGATGATCAAGGTCAGTACCATGCCTTGGGCCGGGCTCCCAGAACTGCGCCGCGCGCGTAGCAGTTCAGCGGAGATCTTCGCCGACGTGGTGTCGTTCAGATAAATGATCATTACGGGCGCCTCCAGCTGAAGCCGTCGCGCGCCAGCATGAGGTCGGCGCCTGCGGGTCCCCACGCTCCGGGTTCGTAAGGCTCAGGCTGTTCTGGCAGGCTCGCCCAGTAGTCCAAGATCGGATCCAAGATCTCCCAGGAAAGCTCAACCTCCTCGTGCTGCGGGAACAGCGGAGGATCACCCAGCAACACGTCCAAGATCAGGCGCTCGTACGCCTCAGGCGAGGACTCGGTGAACGAGCCGCCATAGGCGAAATCCATGTTGACTTCGCGGATCTCCATCTGGGTCCCAGGCACCTTGGCGCCAAATCGCAAGGTGGCGCCCTCATCCGGCTGAATGCGTAGCACGATCGCGTTATAACCCAGCTCTTCAGTGTCGGTCTCGCTGAAGGGTAGGTGCGGCGCGCGTTTGAAGCCGAGGGCAATCTCGGTCACCCGACGTGCCAGCCGCTTCCCGGTGCGCAGATAGAACGGCACGCCGGCCCACCGGCGGTTATCGATATCGAGGCGGATCGCGGCGTAAGTCTCGGTCCGCGAATTCGGCGGGATCCGGTCCTCCTCCAAATACCCTCTGACCCTTTCTCCGCCGGTCCAGCCGCCCTGGTATTGCCCACGGGCTGTATGCAGATCCATCCGCGTCGGCGGTCGGGTAGCAGCGAGTACCTTCTGCTTCTCGACCCGGAGCTGGGTTGCCTCGAAGGAGTTGGGTTCCTCCATCGCTGTCAGCGCCAGCAGCTGTAGCAGGTGGTTCTGAATGACGTCCCGGGCAATGCCGATGCCGTCAAAGTAACTGGCGCGCCCACCGATCCCGATGTCCTCGGCCATCGTGATCTGGACGTGGTCGACGTAATTGTTGTTCCACACAGGCTCGAACAGCTGATTCGCGAACCGCAGCGCCAGCATGTTCTGGACGGTCTCCTTGCCGAGGTAGTGGTCGATGCGGAATACGGCGGAGGCAGGAAACACGCTGGAGACGATCCGGTTCAGTTCCCTCGCGCTTTCGAGGTTGTGACCGAACGGCTTTTCGATCACTACCCTGCTCCACCGCCCAGGCAGCTCCTCTGCTAGCCCGTGGGAGCGGAGCTGGTCGATGACGGTCTGGAACAGTCCTGGCGGGATGGACAGGTAGAACGCATGATTGCCGCCGGTACCGCGGGCTTCGTCGAGATCAGCGATCGTCTCGGCCAGGTTGCTGAACGCCTCCTCGTTGCCGATCTCACCTGGCACGAATCGGATGCCTTCGGAGAGCTGCTGCCATACCTCTTCTCGGAAGGGGGTACGGGCATGCTCTTTGACGGCTGCGCGCACGATCTTGGCGAAGTCCTGATGGGCCCAGTCCCGGCGCGCGAACCCGACCAAGGCGAAGCCGGGCGGCAACAGACCTCGATTCGCCAGGTCGTAGACCGCTGGCATCAGCTTCTTGGTCGACAGGTCGCCGGTGACGCCGAAGATCACCAATACGCAGGGGCCCGCAATCCTCGGGAGCCGCCGATCGTGCGGATCGCGAAGCGGGTTGGGACGCATCACCGTGATCATCGCTGGGCCGCCCATTGTTCTGAGCTGCTCGCGCATCGCGCGCTGGAATCCGACGTCGTCGTCACTCTTCGCGAACGAAAAGCATGTTCGCTCATCGCTCCTCCGATCGTCGGGCGCGCGATTACCGACGCTCGCAGCTGGTTGCAGTGACTTCGTTCTCCTCGAGCGAGTTGTCAGCGAGCCGCCTTGGCGGCCTCCAGCTCCTGCTGAACGTCCTCGACCAGCTCTTGCCACGACGCCTCGAACTTCTCGACGCCCTCTTTCTCCAGCACGTCCACGACGTCGTCGTAGGAGATGCCGACCCGCTCCAGGTCGTCGAGCACCTGCTGTGCCTCAGCCTTGGTCCCGGTCACCATGTCGCCGCGCATCTCGCCATGATCGGCAAAGGCCATCATGGTCTTCTCTGGCATGGTGTTCACGGTGTTCGAAACGACAAGCTCGGTGATGTACATCGTGTCGGAGTAATCGGGATTCTTGACTCCGGTCGACGCCCAAAGCGGCCGCTGCCGGTTAGCTCCCTTGGCTTCCAACGCGGCGAATCGCTCGGTGCTGAACTCCTCCTCGTACAGCGCATAGGCAAGCCGGGCATTCGCAATGGCAGCCTTGCCGCGCAGCGCAAGCGCCTCGTCCGAGCCGATCGCTTCGAGCCGCTTGTCGATTTCGGTGTCCACCCGAGACACGAAGAACGAAGCCACGGAGTGGATCTTGCTGAGGTCGTGTCCGACGGCCGCAGCCTGCTCGAGGCCAGTCATATAGGCGTCGATCACCCCGCGGTAGCGCTCGAGGGCGAAGATCAGCGTCACGTTCACGCTGACACCCTCTGCCGTGACTGTGGTGATCGATGGCAGGCCGGCCTTTGTCGCAGGGATCTTGATCAGCACATTGGGCCGGTCGACGACCTTCCACAAGTCGGTGGCTTGGGCTGTAGTGGCGTCGGTCTCGTTGGCCAGATCCGGATCGACCTCGATGGAGACACGTCCGTCGACGCCGTTGGTCGCTGCGTGGGTGGCGGCCATGATGTCACAGGCATCGCGTACATCGTCGGTAGTCAGCACCTTGATGGCGTCATGGAGGTCTGCCTCGCGCGCCGCAAGCTCGCGGATCTTGTCGTCGTACATGTGGCCTTGGGACAGCGCTGCGGCGAAGATCGTCGGGTTGGTCGTGACTCCGGTGACAGCGAAGTTCGAGACCAGATCGGCCAGGTTGCCTGAGGTGATGCGCTCGCGAGACAGATCGTCGAGCCAGATGGAGACGCCGGCCTCTGCGAGGGCCTTGAGCCGTTCGTTCATGATCAGTTCTCCTGGATGAGTGGGTGGTGGCATCAGCTGGGCTCAGCTGATCGTTACGCCCGGGTGGGCCTCTTCGTCTGCGGGACCTCTGGGCCCGCTGGCTGCCGGATGGGTGGGTGAGGTAGTTCCGGTTGCTGCATCGAGGCTCTCGTGTGCGGCTGTTACGACCGTTTCGGGCGTGAAGCCGAACTTTTCGAACAACAGGCTCCCAGCGGCGCTGGCTCCGTAGTGGTTGATGCTGATGGTCCGACCGGCGTCACCGACGAGATCACGCCAACCGATGCCGACTCCGGCCTCTATGGAGACGCGCGCCTTGATCTCTGGCGGGATCACGGAGTCCTTATAGCCCTGATCCTGCTCGTCGAACCACTCCCGACACGGCATTGAGACAGCTCGCGCCGCAATGTCCTGCTCGGCGAGCAGCTTCTGGGCTTCCACAACGTACTGCACCTCCGAGCCGGTCCCGATCAAGATCACGTCGGGGGTTCGGTCGCAGTCCTTGAGGATGTAGCCACCTTTGGCTACCTGCGAGGAGTCGGCGAAGCCGTCTTCGCCGCGCGGGAAGATGGGCAAGGCCTGCCGGGTGAGAGCCAGCCCGGCTGGCCGGTCCCTGTTCTTCAAGATCGTCGCCCAGGCGGCTGCGGTCTCATTGGCGTCGGCCGGCCGCACTACGTCAAGGCCCGGGATGGCTCGCAATGCCGCAAGGTGTTCGATCGGCTGATGCGTCGGGCCGTCTTCGCCGAGACCGATCGAATCATGGGTCCAGACGTAGATCACCGGCAGTTCCATCAGCGCGGCAAGCCGTACCGCCGGCCGCATGTAGTCGCTGAAGATCAAGAACGTACCGCCGTACGGCCGCAACCCCCCATGCACCTTGATGCCGTTCATGATCGAACCCATGGCGTGCTCGCGGACGCCGAAGTGCAGCACCCTGCCATACGGGTTGCCGGGAAACATCCTGGACTGACGGTCGGTCGGCAGGAAGCTCGGCTGACCGTCAGGAGTGGTGTTGTTGGATTCGGCGAGGTCAGCCGAGCCGCCCCACAGCTCGGGCATCTTGGGCACAATCGCGCTCAGCACCTTTCCAGAGGCTGCGCGGGTGGCAATGCCCTTGGGATCGGCAGACCAGCTGGGCAGCGCATCCTCCCAGCCAGGACTCAGCTCGTTCTTGATCAGCCGCTCGTGCAGCTCCTTGCGTTCGGGGTTGGCCGCGGCCCACTTGTCGTATGCCTGCTGCCACTCCTGCTGGACCTGCGCCCCGCGCTCGATCAGCTTGCGAGTGTGGGTGATCACTTCATCGGCGACTTGGAAGTTCTTCTCCGGGTCGAAGCCCAGCACCTCCTTGGTAGCGGCGACTTCCTTGTCACCCAACGCAGCGCCATGCGCTTTCCCGGTGCCTTGGAGGTGGGGAGCCGGCCAGCCGATGATCGTGTGCAAGCAGATGAAGCTCGGCCGATCCGTTACGGCCTTGGCCGCCTCGAGAGCGTCAGCCAGTGCAGCGACATTTTCCTGGTAGTGATGAGCGTCGCCATGGGTCCAGTCCACCGTTTGCACGTGCCAGCCGTACGCGGCATAGCGAGCGGTCGTGTCCTCAGTGAGCGCGATCTTGGTGTCGTCCTCGATGGAGATGCGGTTGCTGTCGTAGATGAGAGTGAGATTGCTGAGTCGCTGCGTGGCGGCCAGCGACGAAGCCTCGGAGGAGACGCCCTCCTCGATATCGCCATCGGATGCGAGACAGTAGATGTGGTGATCGAAAACCGAGGTGCCCGGCGAGGCATCTGGATCCAACAATCCGCGCAGTCGACGAGCGGACATCGCCATTCCGACGGCGTTCGCAACGCCTTGGCCGAGTGGACCAGTGGTGACCTCGACCCCCTTGGTGTGCGCGTACTCGGGGTGCCCCGGGGTCTTCGAGCCCCAAAATCGGTAGGCCTTGATGTCATCGAGTTCCAACCCGAAACCGCCGAGGTACAGCTGGATGTACAACGACAGGCTGCTGTGTCCACAGGACAGCACGAATCGATCACGCGCCGACCAATGGGTGTCGCTTGGGTTGTGCCGCATCACTTTCTGGAACAACAGGTAGGCCACTGGGGCAAGACTCATCGCTGTGCCCGGATGGCCATTGCCGACGTTCTGGACGGCATCGGCGGCAAGCACGCGGATGGTGTCGACGGCCTTGGAGTCGAGCTCGGTCCACCCCTGGGGGAGAACCGAGCCGGAGATGTCTGTGTCGGTCACACTCACGTGCCAGTAGATCCTTTCCGGACGGCTCTGCGGACTGCTGATTGGGGCAGCCCGGACAATGCGAGCCTATCGGGGGCGAGTCGGCTGGGGATATAGGGTCAGCCCGAGAACTGTTGCCGCGAGGATCCAGGAAGTCCACGTGGTAAGTGTCAATTCCAGCGCCGAGCCCTAGACTCAGGCTCGGTGACTGCGCTTTCTATGGACTGCTCGCGCGACTGGCGCTCGTAGTGCAGAGAATGGGTGTTGCCGGGGACCAGAGTCGCCTGAAAGTGAGTGAGTAGAGCCTGTGACGAGCATCGACGTGCCAGGTCGGGTGGCCGCCGACAACGACCGCTCAGCCCGTGTTGATCTTGATGTGAGGGCAGTTCGCCGCAGCCATCAGGTCAGCCGTGCGCGTCACGTTGCCGCGGCCTACCTCGGGCTCACCAAGCCACGCATCATCGAGCTTCTCTTGGTGACAACCGTGCCGGCGATGTTCCTTGCGGCGGGTGGAGTCCCACCGCTCAAAGTTGTGCTGCTCACCATGGTCGGCGGCTGCCTCGCCGCAGCCAGCGCAAACGCCTTCAATTGCGTGCTGGATCGTGACATCGACGAACGGATGCGGCGTACTCGTCGTCGTCCGCTGCCACGGCACGCCGTCGGTCCGTTCGGTGCGACGGTGTTCGGAATGATCTTGGCGATTGCGGCGACGCTGTGGCTGGGCTATCTCGTCAACTGGCTGTCCGCGGCGCTCGCGGTGGGCGCGAACGCGTTCTATGTCGGGGTTTACACACTTTGGCTGAAGCGACGCACCCCGCAGAACATCATCTGGGGTGGCATCGCGGGCTGCTTCCCGCCACTGATCGGCTGGACAGCGGTGACGGGCAGCTTGGCGCTCACTCCATTCGTCATGTTCCTCATCGTGTTCTTCTGGACGCCGCCACACACGTGGGCGCTCGCGATGCGCTATCGGGAGGACTACGCAGCGGCGAATGTGCCGATGCTGCCAGTTGTGCGATCAGCCCCGGCGGTAGCTCGACAGATTCTGATGTACTCGGTCGTGACAGTGCTGGTCTCGCTAGCGCTCTGGCCAGTAGCACACACCGGCTGGCTCTATCCGACAGTCGCAGTAGTTACCGGGATTGCGCTGGTGTGGCAGGCCTGGCGGCTGCTGTCTCGCGCCCGTCGGGGCCTCACTGACGCGGCGCTGAAGCCGATGCGGTTGTTCCACTGGTCGAACTCCTACCTCGCGCTGGTTTTCGTCGCGGCCGCGGTGGACACACTGCTGCGCTAAGGCGTCTCGCGAGCTTGCGGAGTCACCGGCCCAGCGAGTCGGCCATCCGGCGCCGCAGCGGCGGCACCGCGGCAACGATGCGTAGAACCGTGCGGAAGGCGC
>DASRJV010000252.1:0-2953 GCA_035649295.1 Propionibacteriaceae bacterium | reverse complement strand
GTGAGAGGCTCTCGCCATGATGACTGGGCTCTTGGCCTTTCTCGGCGTATCGGCCCTGGTGATATGCACGCCGGGACCAGATACCGCACTGACCATCCGTAACTCGATCGTCGGCGGACGCCGCGCCGGTGTGTTCACTGCCGCCGGCATCGCTACCGGCCAGCTGCTGTGGACCGTCGCAGCGAGCCTCGGCATCGCTGGCCTGTTGCAGGCATCACAGCCCGCCTTCACAGCACTCAAGATCGCCGGCGCGGCGTACTTGATCTTTCTCGGCCTACAGTCGATCTTGGGAGCCATTCGTGGCCGCCACAGCAAGCACCAGCGCCGAATCGGACTACCCGAACTCGCGCCGCGACGAGCAATGCGCCAGGGGTTCATCAGCAATCTCGCCAATCCGAAAATGGCGGCCTTTTTCCTCAGCTTGCTTCCTCAATTCGTGCCGGTGGCGTCAGGTCGCGTTGCAGCACTGGTTCCACTCGGTGTGGTGTTCTGCCTCATGACATTCGGCTGGCTCTCGCTCTATGCCGTCGTCCTCAACAAAGTGGGACCATTCCTGCAACGCTCACAGGTGCGTCGGACGCTCGACGCAGTGACGGGGACTGTCCTGGTCGCCTTGGGCCTCCGACTCGCGGCCGAATCCCGCTAGTCGTGCGCGGGATTACGGCTGGACCGCGACGGGTATGTCACCTGGAGAACCTGTAACGCAAAGCGCATTTTCACCCACTAAGGAGAACGGTGATGTCGGAGTATGTTGCGACTGCCCAGTGCGAGATCGATGCATCGCCTGAAGAGGTGTGGCGGGCGCTGACCGATCCTGAGGTCATCAAGAAGTACATGTTCGGCTCAGAGGTGAAGACAGATTGGCAGCCTGGTAGCCCGATCACCTGGCAAGGCGAGTTCGAGGGCCGCGCGTACCAGGACAAAGGAGAGATCATCGCTGTCGAGCCAGGCCGGCGACTGGAAGTCACACACTTCAGCCCGCTCACTGGTCAAGAGGATCGGCCGGAGAACTACCACCGGGTCCGCTACGACCTGCAGCCGGCTAATGGTGGCACCTCGCTGCGACTAACCCAGGACAACAGCGGCAGCGCCGAAGAGGCTGAGCACTCCGGTGCCAACTGGCAGATGATGCTCGACGGCCTCAAGAAAGTCGTTGAGCAGAACAGCTGACTGAACAGCTCAGATCGGCTCGAGCATGATCACTGGGATTTGCCGCGGCGCAGCGCGGCGGTGGTACGGCTCCCACCACGGATAAACCTCGATGCCGAGGTCGACGTATCGCTGCCGCTCGGCATCCTTCAGCTCGCGAGCATGCATCTCGACTGCGGACCCGTTCCAGGTGACCACCGCGTACGGGTGTGCGCGCAGGTTGTGATACCAGCCGGGGTTCGACGGCTTGCCGAAGTTGGAAGCGATCAAGATCAGACGATCATCGTCTGGCAAGCCCAACACAGGTACGGTGCGCGCCAGACCGGTGCGAGCACCGGTGGTTGTCACCATGACGATCGGAAGACCGGAAGCCAAAGCAGACAAGGTGGTTCGGCCGCGGCTGAGGCGGAAGACCTCGCGGTCGATGCGGACCAGAACGCGCGGGCGTATCCATGACATCGGGACGATTTCCGCGGCTTTCCGGACAACGCGACGCAGCGGATTGGGACGTTGGTTCTGGAAGTCGATCATCTGTGGCACAGGTCAGGCCGATCGAACCACCCGGATTTTTCCGCCCGGCTCCCGTTCCAGGGCAGCGACTGGCTGAACGTCGATCACCGGCGGCCGAGCCCCTGTTGACGCAATGGCGCCGACCAGGGCCTCGCGCAGTCGATCAGGTATTTCTGTTGCGGCTTCCGGAGCGAGGACGACCTGGGCGTGCAGACCGCGAGCATCGTTGATGAAGGCGTATTCCCCCACCTCGGCAATCGGCGCAACGGCCGACCCGAGCACAGAGGGATGGACCGCCACCGTCCCGCCGTCCTTGCCGGGGAAGTAGAGGATGTCCGCGGTGCGCCCGTCAACGGAGAGCAGGCAGCGCCAGGGACGGCCCGCGGGGTTAGGCAGCGGCGACTCAACGACGGAGTCAGTCAGCTCGTAGCGGATGAGCGGCAGGGCGTAGTTGATCAAGTTGGTGAGCAGCACCTTGGCGCCGGGTTGTCCTGCCGGAACGGCCTCGCTGTTCTCGTCAACGATCTCGATCACCACGACGTCTTCAGCGATCTCCATCTCGGGGTGTTCCGGACTGCTCGTGGCGATCGTCGGTGCCTCGGTCGCGGCGTAGCCGCTCACCGGCTCGATCCCCCAGGCGTCCTGGACCCGTCTGCGAACGTCGGCCGTAACCGGCTCGCTGCTGAACAAGGCCGCGCGGGGGGCGATCCGCAGGCGGCCGGCGATCTGCTCATCGGCGAGCGCCCTCCAGACGCCGACAGCCCCGAGAAGCACCTCAGGTTGCTGGGTGTTGAGAGCGGCAACCAGAGCAGCGATCGGAGTGGCTGCCGAGATTGGAGGCATCGGCACGCCGGGCGGAATCATGACCTGCCGTGTCACATGAACAGGGCTGGGGCTGCCGAGCCCGATAAACCGCGCCTGAAGTCCGATCCCAATGCGCGTCATGGGTCGCGCGCTCATCGACCGCCATGCCGCAGCCTCGTCGTGCGTGAACGCAATGATCGCTCGCCGGCCCGTGGTACCCGAGGTGGTCGCCACCCGGTACCTACCGAGGAATGACTGCGACGGGTCGGCACTGCCGAGGTGTGCCCGCAGGTCCGACAGTCGCAGCTGTGGATCGGTGACGACCCGGTCGAACTCCTCCATGAGAGTGGCCTTGGGCAACGTCGGTAGCTCGGCAAGCGGCCGTTCCGCGGCGTCGGCGCCCAGGACATCTCGGTAGTACGGTGAGCTGCTCACGGCATGAGAGATCAGCGCGCGTATCCGTTTCCTCTGGTACGCGAGGAGGTCGTCT
>DASRJV010000251.1:0-6109 GCA_035649295.1 Propionibacteriaceae bacterium | reverse complement strand
GATCCTGTCTGGACGACTAAGCGAGCACGACCTCATTGCGACCGATCTAGGCTGCCTTTGGCGGCGTCGTGCGAGCGCGGGAGGAAGACAGGATCTGTGGAGCCCGACCGGGCGCGAGCTCGCAACAAAAAATTTCTGCGGGCGAGCGTCGGGTAGGGAGGGCGACGGATCCTGTCTGGACGACTAAGCGAGCACGACCTCATTGCGAGCGAGCACGACCTCATTGCGACCGATCTAGGCTGCCTTTGGCGGCGTCGTGCGAGCGCGGGAGGAAGACAGGATCTGTGGAGCCGGACCGGGCGCGAGCTCGCAACAAGAAATTGGTGCGGGTAGGCCTGACCGGCGGTATCGCGTCGGGAAAAAGCATGGTGGCCGCCGAACTCGCCGCGCGCGGTGCCACCATCATCGACGCCGACGTATTGGCCCGTGAAGTGGTGGAGCCGGGCACTCCGGCGCTTGCCGCGATCCTGGAACGTTTTGGGACGCAGGTACTCAAAGACGGCCAACTCGACCGGACACGGCTTGCCGAGATCGTCTTCGCCGACCCGGTCGCCCGTCGGGATCTCGAGCGAATTGTGCACCCGGCCGTTCGGGCTCGTGCTGCTGAGTTGGAACGGGCTGCAGGCGACGCAGCGGTGGTCGTTCACGTTGTCCCGCTGCTGGTCGAGACCGGCCAACACAAGGACTTCGATCTTGTCGTCACGGTAGACGCTGACCATGAAACCCAGATCCAGCGGCTGATGGCACGCAACGGGTTCACCCGTGCTGAAGCCGAGTCCAGGATCGCCGCTCAGGCCAGTCGCGACGATCGAACGCGCAACTCTGATGTGGTGCTGCACAACACCGGAAGCATGACCCAGTTGAAACAACAGATCGATGCGCTCTGGACAGAACTCAGCTCGGCTCTCGCCCGACAATGACATACTCGCAGTGCTAGGGGTCGTGGACGTCAGGTCCTTGAGCCGGAAAGGCTTGTCGACGCCAGATTTACTCACCAGCCGACAGGTTCAAGGAGGTCAAGGTTGGAATGCCCACGGTGTCGGGCTGAGCTCCCCCCAGTTGCGCACTTCTGCCACGTTTGTGGACAGGATCAGCGCTCGGCGGATCTCACCCGACGGAAGTCTTTTGCCGCCAGGCCCGACGAGCCGGTCGCCTCATTTGCCTTGATCTCCTCGATCATGCCGAGAGGTGCCGGTCAGCGTCCGCAGACGTACCGGATCGCATTGACTGTCGCCCTCGTTGCGGCCCTGATTGCAGCGGTCTTCGGGGCCATGCCGATCGCTGTACTGGTGGCCGCATTTGCTGTGCCGGTCGTCTACATCGTTTACATCTACGACGTCAACCTGTGGGAGGACGAGCCGGTCATCGTGACAGGTCTCGCCTTCGCGCTGACCGGTGCGCTCACCATCGGTTTCACGATCTTGTGGACCTATCTTCGCGGACCGGTGCCGTACGGCACCACCACATTCGACGGCTCGCTGAGCGCCGCGCCGACCGTCGGCACCTTCTTGTTGGTGGCGCTGGCGGTACCGATCGTGGGCGAGGTGATCCGCCAGATCGGCCCAGTAGTGCTGGCCAGTCGTCCCGAGTTCGACGACCTGATGGACGGTCTGACCTTTGGGGTGATCAGTGGGCTTTCGTACTCCTGCTTTGACACTTTGGTGCGCCATTGGGATCTGCTGACCGGTGGCCTGCAGGGCAGCGACCCCGGCCTCTGGGTGTCATTGATCTTCCTCGAAGGCTTCGTCAAGCCAATGATCATCGGCACGGCCAGTGGCATCGCAGTCGCTGAGTTCTCTGGCCTCGGCCGCGGCTACGACGGATTCACACCGCGGTACTTCCGGGGCGTCGGCGAGGCAATTCTGGCCAACAGCGCCTATCAGGCCGGTACCTACCTGTTCTCCTTCGTGGGCGACGCGACGCTCGGAGTGATCTTGAGCATCTTCTGGGGCCTGATCATCCTGGCGATCTTGATCCTGAGGGTTCGCAACGTGATCCACGTCGGCCTGATGGAGGCCGCCTTGGAACGTTCCGCCCGAGACGGCGGGCAGGCTGGTGAGCTCCAGTACTGCGCGCAGTGCGAGATGCCGCTGCTCGAGCATGCCGCCTTCTGCAACGTGTGCGGCACTGCGGTACGGGTGCAAGCCAAGGCGTCGAGACCCAAAGTGGGGGCAGTGCTGACGACGGCACGTCCGGATGAATCGATTGTCCCGGGTTTTGACACCCCGGTGGCCGGCGAGCAGCCGGCGGCACCGGGTGAGCGTGCAGCGGCGGCTCCCGAGGAGACGACAGCTGATGATGAGAGCGGTGGTTCGACCGACCCGCGTGACCGGTTTTACGACGAGGAGGAGGGCCGGCCATGACGGATCAGCCGGGTCAGTGGGGTCCCCAGGGCGGCTACCCGCCTCAGGGCCCTGGTGGCTACCCACCTCAGCAACCAGGGGGATACCCACCGCAGCAGCCACCGGGCTATCCACCGCAACAGGGTTTTCCGCCTCAGCAGCCGGGCGGCTATGGGCCGCAGCGTGCATATGCCCCACAACCGCCTCCTGGATATCCGCCTCAGCAGCCAGGTGGCTATGGGCCGGAAGGGCCGGCGGCTGGCGGCCCTGGTGCACCCCCGGGTGCACCGCAGAAGAAGAGCCCGATAATGATCATCGCGATCGTCGTGGCAGCGATCGTGCTACTGGCGGCCGTGGGCGGCATCATCATGGTGCTGACCAGGAACGGTGGTGGTGAGCAGCCAGATGTCTCGATCACCCCGAGCCAGCCGGTGCCGCCGACGGAGCAGCCGACTCCGGAACCTACGGGCCAGCCAACGAGTCAGGAACCGCAGCCCACACCTACCGAGCCCTCACAGCCGCCAGCCGGTGGCACCATCAATCTCGGCAACGGGATCGAGCTCACACCAGCCGGCGGCTGGGAGGTCAAGAAGACCGGCAAGAACGTGGCACAGCTGTCCGACGGGAAGAGTGTTTTCCTTGGCCAATCGCTGCAGATCACGCAGTCGACCAACCCTGGCCAACTGTGTGATGCCTGGCACCGTGACATCGCCGAGGGAACGACCAACGGGAAGTTCCAGGATCCCAAGGACGCCGACGTTGGCACCGCCAGGCTCAAGGCAGCAACCTGCGTGGCACAGGTGACCGTCAGCGGTGGCCAGGGATCAACCAAGCTGTTCCTGTTCTCTCTGGCTTCGGTCCGGCAAAGCGATGGTGTGACAGTGATTGGCACGGCCTACTTCACGCCCGACGCCAACACCGACCAGCTGAACCAGGACTTCACGTCGATGATCAACTCGATGCTGCGGAGCCAGGCTTCCGGCGGATAAGCGAGGTAGGAGTCCTCACTCGGCAGCGGACGAAGGAAATCATGATCACGGACTTCGTCCGCGACGCCGCCGCCACCGCAGCGATCTTTGGCTTCTTCGCCTCTGACTTCACCGACCATCTCGCCGCCGCAGGTGCAGAACCGATCGTGCCCGGGCTGGTGCTGGAAGCCATGCTTCAAGCGCAGCGCGACCCCGATCTTGCTCGACTCCTGGGTGACGATGCTGAGTCCGAACAGGCCGGCATCGCCGCTCTCCTCACTCGCGCTATTGCCGCCGATGCGATCGACACCACGCTGGACGTCGCGGGGACTTCGGCATGGATCATGGCAATGATCGGAGCCGTTTACCTCCAGGCCGCCACGTCTGAGAGCTTCGACGCCAGTCGGCAACTGCCAACCCTACGTCGCACCGTTCAGCGCCTTGTCCGGCCATAGCCCCCCGGTTGTGTCAGTCGTGGCACGTAGGCTCGCGCCATGCGTCCGATCGAAGACCTGCAGCGTGCAGTCGCGCCGTTCAAGGTTGAGAGCGATTTCGCGCCGTCCGGTGACCAGCCCCAGGCCATCGAGGAGCTTCAGCGTCGGGTCACCGGTGGTGAGCAACATGTGGTCCTGCTTGGTGCCACGGGCACCGGCAAGACGGCCACCATCGCCTGGCTCGCGGAACGTGTCCAGCGCCCGATCCTGGTGATGCAGCCCAACAAAACGCTGGCGGCGCAGTTCGCCAACGAACTTAGACAGTTCTTCCCGCGAAACGCCGTCGAGTACTTCGTGTCGTATTACGACTACTACCAGCCTGAGGCGTACGTGCCGCAGACCGACACCTATATCGAAAAGGACTCCTCGCTCAACGAGGAGGTCGAGCGGTTGCGGCACTCCGCAACCAACTCCTTGCTCACCCGTCGCGACGTCATCGTCGTCGCTACCGTGTCGGCCATCTATGGCCTCGGCACGCCGCAGGAGTACGTCGGCCGGATGATCAAGCTCCGAGTAGGTCAGGAGCTCGACCGCGACGCTCTGCTGCGCCGCCTGGTGGGCGTCCAGTACGCACGTAACGATCTCTCCGGCAGCCGTGGAACGTTCCGCGTGCGAGGGGACACCCTTGAGGTGTTCCCGATGTATGAGGAGCTGGCCGTCCGCGTTGAGTTCTTCGGTGACGAGGTCGAGAAGCTGAGCACATTGCATCCGATCACCGGCGAGGTGGTCACTGAGGACCGCGAGATCTATCTGTTCCCCGCCAGCCACTACGTTGCGGGGCCAGAGCGGATGGAGCGCGCCATCGCCGGGATCGAGTTCGAGCTGGGTGATCGGCTCGCCGAGCTCGAGCGACAGCAGCGGCTGCTGGAGGCACAGCGGTTGCGGATGCGCACCAGCTACGACATTGAGATGATGCGCCAGATCGGGACCTGCTCAGGCATCGAGAACTACTCCCGCCATATTGACGGCCGGCCGCCTGGCAGCCCGCCGAACTGCCTGCTCGACTACTTCCCGCAAGACTTCCTTCTGGTTATCGACGAGTCGCATATCACTGTGCCTCAGATCGGAGGAATGTACGAGGGGGACATGTCCCGGAAGCGGACGCTGGTGGAACATGGCTTCCGGCTGCCGAGCGCGATGGACAACCGACCGCTCCGCTTCGAGGAGTTCGTGGATCGTATCGGCCAGACCATCTACCTGTCGGCTACGCCGGGCAATTACGAGCTGGCCAGATCATCGGGTTTCGTGGAGCAGCTGATTCGGCCGACCGGGCTTGTGGACCCGCAAGTCATTGTCAAGCCCACTCACGGCCAGATCGACGATCTCATGGGGGAGATCAGGTTGCGAACCGAGCGGCGTGAGCGCGTACTGGTGACCACGCTCACCAAGAAGATGTCCGAGGATCTCACCGACTATCTCCTCGAGAACGGCATTCGTACGCGATACCTGCACTCCGAGGTGGACACGCTGCAGCGCATCCAGTTGCTGCGAGAGCTGAGGAAGGGGGAGTTCGATGTCCTTGTCGGCATCAACCTGCTTCGTGAGGGTCTGGATCTGCCGGAGGTATCCCTAGTCGCCATCCTCGATGCAGACAAGGAAGGCTTCCTGAGGAGCGAGAAGAGCCTGATTCAAACGATCGGCCGGGCCGCCCGGAACGTCTCAGGTGAGGTCCACATGTATGCCGACTCGGTCACCGACTCGATGACCGCTGCTATCGGTGAGACCAACCGCCGCCGCGCCAAGCAGGCGGCCTACAACCTCGCCAACGGCATCGATCCACAGCCCATTCGGAAGAAGATCGCCGACATCACCGACATGCTGGCTCGAGAGGATGCGGACACCACCGATCTGCTCGGCCGACGTCAGCGTGGACGTGGCCGGGCTCCAGTTCCCTCGCTGGGAGCTCAAGATGCGGCTGCGCAGGCACGACGGCTGGCAGGCCTACCGGCCGGTGATCTTGCCGACCTGGTGCAGGAGCTGACCACCCAGATGCACGCCGCCGCGGCCGATTTGCAGTTCGAGCTTGCCGCTCGGTTGCGCGATGAGATTGCAGATCTCAAGAGGGAGCTGCGGCAGATGGTCGAGGCCAACCGCTGACGCACGTCCCCTGAGCTTGCGCTCAGCGCCTCTCCCGAGGTGAACCGATGTGCCGGCTCCTGACATACTGGGTGGTGGAGGGGAGTATTCCTTCGCGGGGGCATCGTCATCACGGATCGTTCCGGACAGGATCTGTTCCTTCCAGAACCGCCCGGTGCCTTCGGCCGGTGATTCTGGCGGAAGAGACCTCCGAGACTCAAATCGTTCA
>DASRJV010000250.1:0-7854 GCA_035649295.1 Propionibacteriaceae bacterium | reverse complement strand
CACCCGCGTCCGCCGTGCCCGATCTGGCTGCAGCGTCCGAGGTGGCCGATCTGGCTGCAGCGTCCGAGGTGGCCGATCTGCCTGCCGCGTCCGACCCGCCCGGTCTTCTACGCCGGCGGACGGGCGCTCCGCGCGCGCTGCCCATCGCCGCAGCCGGGTTGTTGCTCGTCGGCGCCGTGGCTGTTGGCTGGTTGGCGTTCAGCGGCAGACCTTCGCCTGATGAGGCTGCAGGCTCGGCCCTTGCACAGCCGCGACAGCCCCAGGTGACGGTGACGGTGCAGCCACCACCCGCGCCGACAAGCTCACCAATGTCCCCCCAACAGTCCACCTCGGAGACCATCTCCGCTAGGCGGACCAACTCACCGACCGCCTCACCGATCCCCTCTCCCCGGCGCACCCCCCGTGGGCCTGTCATACCAGCCAACGCCATAGGTAGCGACGTCCAATCGCTCCAGGAGCTCCTGAAGAGCCGTGGCTACGAGGTGCAGAAAGTCGACATCGCATCCGCCAAGCCGAAGGATTCGGTGGTTGCGACACTCCCAAGACCCGGAGTGCCACTGACCGCGGGCCAGACCGTCGTAGTGGTCGCCAGCAACGGTAATGCGCCCAAGGAGCCGAGTAACTATGTCGTGCCGGAGGGAATCCTCGGCAGCCAAGTTGGGGACGCGGAGCGGCTGCTGAAGGAGGGCGGCGTGGCGGTGAAGAAGGTGGAGATAATCTCCCCTCGCGCGAAGGACACTGTCGTCGCTACCTACCCAGCGCCCGGCAAAACCGCCGAAGCCAGACTTGTGGTCCTGGCAGTCTCCAGCGGCGGATGACGCCACGGACAGACTCAACATGTTGGACATGCTTCCTGGTCAACAAGAACATGGGGGGACGGGTTGGGGCTGTCAACGCCACCACCAAATCGACCAAGTGCACCGGGGGAACGGCCGCCAACGGCGGGAACTATGGGCGGGCCTCCGACCCGTGGCTGGCCATCTCGCCGAACGGAACCGCGTACCTGATGAGCCTGTCGGTGGGCACCAATCCGGGCGGGTTCGAAACCTCGCCGAACGCCATGCTGGTGATGCGCTCCACCAACCACGGAGCGACCTGGGAGAACCCGGTCACGCTCATCCGAGACGAAAGCCAAAACGTCCTCAACGACAAGAACTCGATCACCGCCGACCCAAACGACTCCAAGTTCGTGTACGCGGTCTGGGACCGGCTGCTCTCCCCGCCCAGTGGGAACACCAACCAGCAGGCCTTCGAAAACGCGCGGGCCTTCGGCGGCGACCCTACCTCGCCCGGACCACCGACGGCGGGAAGACGTGGGAGCCGGCCAGGAAGATCTTCAAGGCGGGGACCATCGCCCAGACAATCGGCAACCTGGTCGTTGTCCTTCCTAACAACGAGGACTTCAAGGGTGAGTTGCTCGACGTATTCACGCAGCTCCGCGGCCCGAAGAACGAGCACGACACGCGGGGCTTCAACATTGCCGCGATCAGTTCTGAGGACAAGGGCACGACCTGGTCGGAACGGGAGACCATTATCAGTGACTTCCGTCGCGGGATCGTGGTCGACCCCGACGACGGAGCAGCGCACTGTACCGGGGACATCAACCCTGAGGCGGTCGTCGACCCCAAGACTGGCGCGGTCTACGTCGTGTGGCAGGACCTGCGGTTTGGTCCGCGCTCCAGCATCGCGTTCTCCCAATCGCTGGACGGCGGCCTTACCTGGTCCACGCACATCCGGGTCAACCAGACGCCCGCGGCGGATCCGGGTGAGCCCACCGGCAACAATCAGGCCTTTACCCCGATGGTGCAGGTCCTCAACGACGGCACGGTGGCGGTCAGCTACTACGACTTCCGCAACAACACCGCTGACAGTGGCGCCACCACGCCGACCGACGCGTTCGTGGTCCACTGCCACAACAACTGTGCCAACGCGAATAGCTGGGGCCAGGAGACACGGGTGACCGACGCCTCATTCGACCAGCGCGCGGACTGTGGCTTGCGGCCAGGCGGGCGCACCCTGCGCCGTCGGCACTTCGTCTTTTGTTCAGGTCGTGAGCTTGGCAGATCAGTCGGGGCGCTGGATGCCGCAGGCCGTGGTGAGAGCCACCAGGCCCGGCTCTCTGGATGCTGGGTGAGGGTCCTCCTAGTGGACTACACGCGGCTCAGGCGGGTGTCCCTTAGGACCGCTCAGCGTCCCGTTCGAATTCGGGAAGTAACGGGTTCCATCGAACCTGTTTGACATCGAAGAACTCACCACCTCAGATGGTTCAGCCGTCGCAATCGATCAGGCTCATAGATCGCCAGGTGCGTGAAGAGTCGGCGACTACCACGCGAAGATCATCAGAGATTTTCGGGACCGGGAGGGTGCGCGAATGAACCTTTGAGCCTGCCAGGCGGACATGACATCGTGCGTGCGCGTGCGCGCCTACGTGCGTATGGGGTCGGATGATGCCTCTGTTGATCACCTGACAAGGACCTCAACAGGTTTCGCGCGAAGAGAGAGTTTCTGGGCACGCGGTCCGTGATCGGACAAAGTGGTCAGGCTCACAATACTGGGGCGCCACATTGGTAGTTGACCCAAAACTCTGAGCCGCGAAATTATCTCATCGCCGCCAGCTGGCCTTACAGCCGATATCGTTGGTCAGCCCGCAGCCTCACAGAGCGACCTCACACAACGGAGGATCAAATATGTTCCGGAATCGCCTGCTTCTGAGGTCAGCTTTAAGTGTTTTGCTGGCATTTCCGGCCCTGACGGTAATGGCCGAGGTTGCGAACGCCCAAGCTGAGGTGTTCCGTATTGAACGTGTGGAACCGCTCCCGAGTGAGACGTCACTTCCCGAGTGCCTGGATGCCACGATAGGAAGCCAGGTGGGCACCGAGGCTACGACGCTGCAGGTCGTTGATACTGGCAAGACCTTCCACATCGCCGGCACCGGCACACTGACCTACACGGTGACCTTCAGTGACGGCCGGTACGTTACGGGGTCAGCGGTTGAGCATTTCACTATCAACGCGAATGCGCCGTTGAGCGTCTCGACAGTTGCGATCACGGAGTCGCGCAGGATCTTCTCAGCCGAAGGGGAACCGGTCGGGAAGGTCAAGATTCATGCCGTCTCACACATTACGTTCCAGGACGCGAACGAAAATGGCGACCCTGATCCGGGCGAGGTACGAGTAGCCATTGACCGATTCTTTTTCACCTGCATCTAGCCCGCGCGCACGCAGCCACACGCATGCACGAGGGTCATGGCTATAGACGCACAGGGGCCGTGACAGCGAGGAAGCACCGTGGCGTAGCGCGAGGACTTAGCGTCCGGCGCCGAATCCGCCCCACCACCGTCTACGCGATGCTTTTCGACCTTCGCCTAGTGCGCTCGGCGAGCCTTACCCACACGCTCATCGATTGCACCGGGCCGCCGCCAACTCGCTCGGAGCTTTGGAGCCATCGCCTCAGTGGACCAGGCTCCCGCTTGGCTTCGGCTGCCATCGCAGCCACCTCCTAAAGGGACCCAAAGTGCCGTGAGGTCGCCCCGTAGCGTGCGCGGCTAACGAGCCTTAGTTGACAGATTGACAGATCATGGGCGACGCAAGGAGGCTAATTGTGAGCGAGCAGCCAAGCAATGAGGACAAGAAGCCTTGGTATAGATCGAATGCTTTTATTATCGCCGTCGTAACTGCCTGCCTTGGTTTCATATTCGGCATTGCACAATGGGCAATCACAAGGGATCCAGAACCAAGTAGCGAACCAGCAGGAGACGTGGCAGCATTCTGCGAAGCCTGGCGAAGCAACACCAACCTGAACGCGGTGATGGCTGACTACGTACCGGCAGCTGGGATCGTCTCAGGCCGGTCCCGATCCTCAACAGGTAGCGCAGGTCAGCAATGAGTTAGTCCGAGCAAGTGATCGAGCAGCTACTCTCTCGCCAAAACAAATCAAACCCAATGTCCGCGAGTATGCTCGTCTCCACGACCAGATAGATCGCCTTCTCGCCCTCCGACAATATCGTCTCTACTTAACTAATGAGGGAGAGCATCGTGAGGTGACGAAGCTATTCGAGCCAATGACCAAAGAGATGGTGACTATCGAGCTGTGGGCACGAGATAATTGCTAGAGGTCCCCCGGGCGTGGCAGGCACCGGTCCGTGCGTGCTCTTCGAGCTCGGATTCTGCGGGTTACGCCTCGATGAGGACCACCACGATCGTCTCGGGTAAGACGCCGTCATACGCCATCGCGTCGCGGCCCTCCTCGGTCTCCATCGAAGCCATGACGGCATCCAGATCGGCAACATCCATCACCAACCCGACCCGGGTCGGATTCTGCGGATCGACGAACGTCCGAATGTTGGTAACACCGAGGGGCCCGAAGACCTGCTCACGTCTCGGCGAGGCGAGCCAGTGATCTTTGTCCTTAACGTCGTGGTCGGCCATTACGGCCAGAATTTTCGAGACTCCCAGCAATCATCCGACCCCCTCCGGTCACGGGCCGCCATGCGATACTGAGGCGATGAAGCCGCTCAGGTGCCTGCTTCACCTGCACGTTTGGCACAACTACCACAACGACGAGGGCCAGAGGTACCAGCTCTGCACGCGCTGTGGCGCTTATCGAGAGATATATATCCTGACCGACTACAGGGCAGGCTCGGCCTAGCCATCCCACGCCAACTCTTCAGGTTTTCAGCAAATGCGACGAGGGCACGACGTTCTTGCAGTTTTGGGGCGGCATCAAGAGCGGCGTAGTCGACCGGAGGTCAGGCATGAAGTACGTCGTTTCTTGGCAACAAGCCGTAGCGATCGACGCCGATGAGGGCCATATACCGGCATGCTGACCCTAACGCGGGCGCTGTGCCCAGAATTTCTTTGACGTGGTCAGCAACTTGTCAGGCCGCAACGGCTTACGGGAAAATATTCTATGGGTGTCTGCTCGACCTGCAATGGAAAAGGCCGATGCCCGAACTGCGGCGGATCCGGGAAGACGAAGTTCTTAAGGACACCTGCCCGACATGCAGGGCAAAAAGTGTGCATTACCTGTAACGGTAAGGGCAGGACTTGACCATCATCCTTGTGCCGTCTATCTCGACTCTCATGTAAAGGGGTCTTGATCACCGGCTCGATAGATGAGAGTTCTGTCGATTTTGTCGCAATGTCACAGAGGAATTCAGAGTGACAAACCAACCGACCAATCTCTGCTCAGAATCGCTTTGATCTGTGTTGTGACAGAACGACAAAATCGACAGAACCTCCCAAAGCCGGTCGAGACGACGCATCTCCTCACAGTGCTCGCCCGACAGAATTGACAGAACCCGGCTGCCAGACGGCTGGGTTCACGAGGAACGCGTCTGATGGCTTGCGCCCGGTGCGCGCCGCGTGCTGCACTCCGACCGACCTCACGTAGCCGTTGTCCTCCAGCAGTCGCAGCGGCCCCTCCATCTCTTCCACTCGCGAGATGCGGAGATCTCGCTGGGCCTCCCTCCTGGTGAACTCCGACCGCTGATCTCGGTGGCACCACCGGACGATTCGATCCGCGATGGCGATCTGGGTGACGAAACCGGTCGCCGCCATCACGTAGCGGTAGTGCTCGATGGCGTACCGCGCCAGCTTGATGCTGCGGGCGACGCTGCCGACGGTGATCGGCAGCGGGAGCCCCCTTGGTCCGTACCAGCCGAGGTGATGCAGCGCCGCGAATCTGGCGGCTGATCCGACGATCTTGCCGACGAACCCGCCCAACGGTCGGAGATCACCCTCCTTGGCCAGCCTTGGCTCGATCTCGTCGTGGAAGTCCAGCAGCATCTCGACGGCGTCGGGATCGATCGTCATCTCATGCGGGTCGACCAGCGACCACAGCGCGTTGACGAACGATGACAGCAGGCCCCCGTACGCTGACTGGATCTCCGTCGGCACCGGTCCGGACCTCGACTTCCGCTGGCCCAGCGGGTCCGGTGGCGCGCTGTTTCAAGATCGTTTACAGGCCCGTGGAACGACGCACGCACGAGTGCAATCAGTTGGACGTACCGCTGCCGTCAGGGCGTATGGGTGCCCAGGACCACCGGCAAGGACGGGGTGGTACTTAGTCAGTCACCCCGCGGAGCTGCACGGGCCAGACCGGACTCAGTCGTCCACATCGTGATTTCGAACGTGCAATCACCGCCACCGACCAAGCGGTCTGCGCCGCGAACGGTTCACCCCGGCGCCTTCTGCTCCCCAAAGGGCGCCACAGGTGTAACTACCCGAGGTACGCCCATGATCTGCAAGACGACACCACAAGATGCCCGCGCACGTTGGCGGGCCCGATGATGCTGCTTTTCTGCTCAGCCGGGACAACCGGCACAAGGAGCGGCTATCCGGGAGGCGTTGGAAACGCACCCGGATCGTTATCGTTCGGTCGTCCAGAATTGCGTTTAGTAACTCGCTGCTCAATTTGCGGTTCCTTGGCTCAGTGTCTTACTAGGCTGTTTCTCCTTGATCACTTCGCCGTCTGAGTCTGATCGGGCGGTCAAGCTCGGGGGTTTCAATGCGCATTCGCGCGCTTCTAATCGCCTTTCTCATTCCTGCTGCGTCGATCTTGATCGCGGTCAGCTTGGTCGAGCGAGACCGCTCTTCTGCGCGGCGAGTCGGTCGATCTTGTCCTCTAGTCGTTGGATGGTGATCTGGAGGTCTTCGGCCTGCTCTTTCTCGGCTGCGACTGTCTCTATGATCCAGGACGCGAGGGTGGCGGTGACGGTGCCCAGCAGGGCGATCCCGCCAATCATCAGCCCGAAGGCCACCAAACGTCCGGCGGCAGTGACCGGGTAGTGATCGCCGTACCCGACCGTGGTCATCGTGGTAACCGCCCACCAGATCGCGTCGCCGAAGTCGCTGATGTTGGCATCTGGGCTCGACCGCTCGGCGTCGAGTACGGCTAGGGCCGCGCAGAAGGCGAGCAGGGAGGCGCCGCCGGCGATGTAGATTCCGACCCGGCCTCGGAGTCTGATCGTGGCCCGACGGTTGAGCATCGACAACAGCGGGATCAGGCGGAGCAGCCGCAACGGCCGGAGCAGTGGTAGGGCGAGCACGAGGACGTCGTACCAGTGCCGGACCAGATAGCGCAGCCGCTCGTCGGCCAGGACCAACCGGACGACGATGTCGACAACGAAGAGTCCCCAGGTGATCCAGCTCAGCGAACGGCACAAGTTGAACAGCCAGCTCGGAAGGTCCGGGTGGAGGATCGGTACGGCGTACGCGGCCAGGAAGACCACGGCCGCGATCATCAGGGGCCACTCGGACGCTCGTTCTCACCGGCGCACCAGTACTGCTCTTTCACCGGCTGTTGTCGTCATGCCTGCCTCCCGACTGGTCGTGCGATAGTCCAGGAGCGACATTACGAGTGCGCTGGCGCGGCGGATGCAGCGGCTGTACTCGCGGGATCGTCACGTACGCAGACCTTCCGGGTTCGGTACCGAGCTAGCTAGCTGGTGGGCTCTTCGGCAAGCGTCTGATCGCGTCGAGTTCGTCGGTTGAGGCGCCGCCCCAGCCGGTGAAGCTCCTCGAGGGCATCGGCCAAGGAGGCTGCGAGTTCGGCAGCCGATCTGCTGTCCAACCCTCGGCCTGGATTAGCCGGGCACCAGCGGCCGTACTCCGGAGGGAGTGTCTAAGCTTGCGAGCGGTCTGGGCGTGGTTGTGGGGGCTCTTCCGGCCGGCAGCGTCTCTTCCTGCCACCGCTAGCCCTCGGAGTCGAATGTCGTTCATGATCACATTCGGCTTGGCCAGCACAAGATAGGTGCGATCGCCCGTATTGACGTCCGCATCAGCACCCGGTACGTGAAACACCCGGGCACGACCCAGGCGAGCGAGACCATGGGCCGCTCGTCGGGCAGCCGTG
>DASRJV010000249.1:0-10276 GCA_035649295.1 Propionibacteriaceae bacterium | reverse complement strand
CGCTTCACATGTGTCCGCCACTGGCGCCACAGCCGCAAGAGCGTCGCTCGATTGGACTCGGGTTTTCAGCGTTGTGCCGCACGATTTAGGAGATCGTCCTCGTGTGATTCTCCGCTAGCGAGCGGCGACGCAACCGTCGTGGCTCATCTTATGGCGTAGTCCCGGCAGCGGTGCTGCTCGCGGCCAGTCGAAGGTCTCGCCCAGGCCGTTGGCGCGGCATCAAGCTCGGATGGCTGCCAACCTAGGGAACAGCTAGTCACGTGTGAGGCGCCTGCGTACCGCGTCGGAGCCGGGTCCGTCGCTTCCGTCGCTTCCGATCTGTTGCTTCCGATGTTTGCTGCGAAATTGCTGCCAAGAATGACCAGGTCCCTTTCGTCATGACGTCGAAAGGGACTCTGACAAGGGCTTTTGAAGTAGCGGGGACAGGATTTGAACCTGTGACCTCTGGGTTATGAGCCCAGCGAGCTACCGAGCTGCTCCACCCCGCGTCGGCAGTGCACCACCTTACGTCAGCTCACATAGCTAGCCAAATCGGCTGTGGATCCGTCCGACCTGACCTGCGCTCGGTTCAGTCCACGTCGGGAATGAGCGCCCGCGCCTCGTGGTACTCCATGCCGGTCAGCTCCATCATGTCGACCACGATGGAGCGAGTCTGAGCCAAGATCACGACAGTGGATATGGAGTGGGTGAGCTGCAGATGCGAGCTGGCCGTGCCAATCTCTCGCAATTGATCTCTTGCGGCCGCTGGAAGCCGGTGTTCGGCCAACTCTTGGGCGATAGATCGGCAGGCCTCGGCAAGCCGTCGGATCAGATCTTCATACGCCACCGGCACATCATCGCCCCGCCATACTGCGACAACACAGCGCCGCACCAGTATCCGAAGGTTGCGGACGGCAGAATCGAGCGGCTGGTGCAGGCCGGACAGTGCGACTGCCAGGCCCAACTGTCGTCGGCGAAAAGGGGAATGGCGGACCACGTCGAGCCCCTCGGCCGCAGCGACGTCGAAGGTAGCCAGATCCTTTTCTGTCGCCTGCACCCGCTCCAGCACCGCACTTGCAGCGTGCTCATCCTTCGCTGCGAGCGCATTGGCTGCCGCCTCCAGCGTGTCAGCCATCCCGGCAACAACTTTGGCCGCGACTTCACCGGGCTTGCGGAGCGGCTCACTTGGTGCCACGGTCGCCACCAGCAACGCGAGCGTGGAGCCAATTGCTGCATCGATCCAGCGGTCAAATCCATAAATGGGACCGGGCGCCATGACCAGCACAGCGATTGAGTTGGTGCCAGCCTGGGTCGTTATCAGCGGGCCTGCTCCAACCAAGGTCGCGAGTGACATGGCGATTGCGCAGACCAGCACAACTTGCCAAACTCCGGCGCCGAACAAGATCAACCAGAGATCGCCAAGCGCGACGCCGAGCGTCACACCGATCGCCACGTCCACACCACGGCGGAGGCGCTGCCCATACGCCAGACCGAGGACGAGGATGGCCGCCGCCGCGGCGAAATAGGGCACTTCATGACCAAGCAGCAGGCTCGCAATCAGCCATGCGGCGCCCGCGGTCACCGAGCACTGGCCGATCATGAAGGCACGCTGTCGCCATCGCTCAACACGGCGAACCGCGGATACCTCACCGCGTCGGATCGTTCGCTCACTGAGGTCGAACGCCCGCAGTTCCAGCCGCTTCACGGAGAAGGCATCGGAGTCCATGCCTCATGATTCACCCGGTCGGTGCTGGCGTACCAGAGCGTCGCCCGCGTGGCTGCATTCGTGTCCCGTCGGGCACACTAGGCAGACGTGACTTCACCGATCCGCGTGACTGTATGGGGCGAGAACTTTCACGAACAATCCGAACGCGATCGTGCCGGTATGGCCGAGCGCTACCCAGGCGGCATGCACGGCGCCATCGCATCCGGAATCACCGAATTGCTCGGCGAGTCCGTTGCCGTCACGGTGGCCACTCAAGATCAGCCAGAGCATGGCCTAACCGAAGAGGTCCTGGATGCGACCGATGTGCTGACCTGGTGGGGACATGCGACTCATGCCAGCGTCGACGACGCGGTCGTAGAGCGAGTACATCAGCGCGTTCTCGGTGGGATGGGCTTACTGGTTCTGCATTCCGCACATTTCTCCAAGATCTTCCGCCGACTCATGGGCACCACGTGCTCCCTGGCCTGGCGCAATTCTGGCGACACAGAACTGGTCTGGTCGGTCAACCCCTCTCATCCGATCACAGCCGGCATTCCGCAACCCGTCGTGATCAATGAGCATGAGATGTACGGCGAGTTCTTTGATATTCCGGCACCTGATGAGTTGATCTTCATTTCTGCCTTCAGCAGTGGCGAAGTCTTTCGGTCCGGCTGTTGCTGGCAGCGTGGCAAGGGCAAGGTGTTCTACTTTTCGCCAGGTGATCAGGAGTACCCGGTCTACCACCACCCTGACATCAGACGGGTGCTGGCGAATGCAGTGCTGTGGGCGCGGCCCGAGCACCGTGCCGACTTCATTGCGCCTGCGGTGATCAACCAGCCAGCGCCCCAGTTCAACAGAGGCGACATCACCGAGAGGGTAGGCGCATGAGCGCCAATGATCGGTTCCGGGCCGGCGTGATCGGTCTCGGATGGGCTGGGCAGCAGCACATGACGGCGTACGCCGATGCAATTGATGTTGATCTTGTGGCACTGGCAGGGATGGAAACCCACGCGATGCGGGAGTTTGCGGCGGCGTACGCCATCCCGGAGGAGCACCGGTACGCAGACTGGCGGGATCTTATTGATCATGAGCAGCTTGATCTGCTGAGTATCGCGGCACCTACCACCTTGCATGCCCCGATAGCAATTGCGGCGCTGGATGCTGGCATGCATGTGCTCTCGGAGAAGCCGATGGCCGAGAACGCCGACACCGCTCGGCTCATGGTTGAGGCGGCCGAGCGCAATGACCGGGTCCTCGATGTCTCCTTCAACCATCGGCGACGCGGCCACGTCCAAGTCCTCAAGAACATGATCGACGCCGGCATACTCGGTCCGATCTACTACTCCAAGGCTGGCTGGTTGCGTCGCGAAGGTATCCCCGGGCTCGGCAGCTGGTTCACCCATCGGGCAACTTCCGGCGGGGGACCGCTGATGGACTTGGGAGTGCACATGCTCGACATCGCGCTCCACCTGTTGGATGAGCCGCCAGTTCGGGCCGTCACTGCCGCGACGTACGCGGAGTTCGGTCCGCTCGGGAAGGGGAGTTCGTCGTTCATGCGCAAGACCGGATCGCAGCAGGGCGCCTTCGATGTCGAGGACCTCTCAACTGCCTTCCTGCGATTGCAGGATGGCGGGACACTGCTGCTGGAGTCCAGTTGGGCGCAATGGATCCCGAAAGATCAGTGCTATGTGACCCTTTACGGCTCCGACGGTGGCGCCAGCATCGAGTGGGGTAAGCCTCATGACCCGCATCGCAGTCTGAACATCTGGACCGAGAAGGAGGGCGTGCCGGCGACGCTGCATCCGAACGTCCCACCTGACGGGCTGCATACCGAGTGTGTCGTGGACTTTATTGCCAAGGTGCGCTCCGGCGACTACACCAACCATCGTGGCAAGCAAGCATTGGCCCGTGCCGTAGTGATCGATGCCTGTTATGCCTCTGCCGAGAAAGGCGCTGAGGTCATACTCGACTCCTAACCGCTGGCTCAGATGTCACATTAGTAACATCAATCTTTTTCTTTCACTTGCGTGTCGCAGTCGACATGCTGCAGGCTATGGCCACTCCCCACGAACGGACGGGTCATGTCTCCTTCCCCGACATTTGGCAAGACCGCCGCCCGGAACTTGGTCAGGCGATTTCTGGGTGCTGCGACGGCGCTCATCGTGATCGCGGCCTCTGCCGCGTTGACGATGATTCCCGCCCATGCTGATCCGTCCGTCTCGGCAAGATCAGCAAGCTTCACGATTCGCGGCGCTGGCTGGGGCCACGGCTGGGGCATGTCGCAGTACGGCGCGTACGGGGCCGCTCGAGAGGGCCTGTCCTGGAAGCAGATCCTCGCTTTCTACTACCGGGGAACCCGGCTGGACAAGCTGCCGAGCGGAACCAAGATCAAGGTCTGGATCACTGCCGACAGCGACAACAGCCTGCGGGTGCTGCCGGCCAGTGGCCTCGCCATCAGTGACACGGCTGGTCATCACTACACCGTGCCCACCGGGGCGAAGTACAGGTCGTGGCGAATCAGCCGCTCCGGCGCGGGCTACCGGCTCAGCTACCGGACCAGCAGCGGAAGCTATGTGACGAAGTCGACCCGGCTCACTACCGGCAGCTGGTCGGTCTCCACTCGTTCCAAGATCGTGAAAGTCGTTCTTCCGAACGGTTCCGTGCGTCCCTACCGCGGCACCATGGCGCTGATCAAGCGGGGGAGCGGCGGACGGACAGTCAACAATGTGCTCCTCGAGGACTATGTCAAAGGGGTCGTACCAGCCGAAATGCCCACTTCCTGGGCGGCGAACGCGGTACGGGCGCAGGCGGTCGCGGCACGCTCGTACGGGGTGCGGCTGCAGAAGTTCGCCGGCAACGACGGGTACGACATATGCGATACCACTGCCTGTCAGGTCTATCGCGGCATGGCTCAGGAGGCCAGTGGCGGCAATGCGGCAGTGAGGGCCACTAGCGGAATCATCGTCACCTATCGAGGTGCGGTGGCGCTCACCCAATTCGCCTCGTCCAACGGCGGACACAGCGCCCGTGGCGACTACCCGTACCTCGTCGCGCAGCGCGACCCGTACGACGGAGTGATCAAGTCTCAAGCATGGACTCGGACACTCAGCGCGAGCAGCATCAGCCGGGCGTGGCCCTCAGTCGGGACGGTGAAGCGGCTACAGATCACCAGCCGCGACGGCGCCGGTGCCTGGGGCGGCCGAGTCAAAACAATCAAGATCATCGGTACCTTACGGACCGCGACCGTCTCAGGAACAACCTTCCAGCACATGTTCGGCCTGCGTTCCTCGCTCTACACGGTGACGGAAGACCCGACCTGAAACACCGAATTGTCCGAAACGTGGTGGGACCATAGCTCAGCTGGAATCTGACAAGTCGGCAGAATGAGCGAAGTGATCGAGGGATTCGAGATCGGGCACCACACCGCAGACACCGAGGGCTGGCTGACCGGGACAACCGTTGTCGTGGCCCGAGGGGGCGCCGTCGGCGGGGTCGACGTACGCGGCGGCGGCCCGGGAACACGCGAGACTGACCTGCTCCATCCAACGACGACGATCGACCGGGTCCATGCTGTGGTACTCACGGGCGGAAGCGCGTACGGGCTGGCGGCAGCGAATGGCGTCATGGCCGGTCTCGAGGCGGCTGGAATCGGCTGGCCGGTGGGTCTCGAGCCCTACCAAGTGGTTCCGATCGTGCCGGCAGCGGTGATCTTCGACCTGGGCCGCGGCGGGGTTTTCGGCAATCGGCCGAACGATGACTTCGGAATGTCGGCGCTGGCCGCGGCCACCAGGGAACAACCCGCGACCGGATGTGTGGGAGGCGGCACCGGCGCGGTCTGCGGGGGCCTCAAGGGAGGCTTCGGGTACGCCGAAACCGAGCTCGAATCAGGCGTCTCTGTGGCAGCGGCCGTCATCGTGAACGCAGCCGGGTCACCGGTCAACTCCGCGACCGGGCGGCTGTGGGCTGATCGGATGCAGCACCTCGCAACGCCGAGCGATGGCGAGCGCGAAGCGCTGGTAACTGCCTACACCCGAGGCCAGCGGTCCGTCGCGACGACGATCGGTGTGATCCTGACCGATGCGACCCTCAGCAAGTCCCAGGCCACCAAGATCGCGGCAGTTGCCCACGACGGGATGGCACGGGCCATCCGACCGGTGCACTCCATGTTCGATGGCGACACTGTCTTCTGCCTCGCCTCCTCACGGCGGCCGGTTGCCGAAGAGCAGATTCGCGCCCTGCTCGCCTTCAACGAATTGCTCGCTGCGGCCGCTGACGTGTTCGCCGACGCTTGCCTCGACGGCATTCTGTCGGCTACCGGACGGGGGTCCTGGCAGAGCTACGCCGACCTTGCGCCCTCCGCAGTCGGCTGAGATATTGCTTCACCGCCTGGCTGGGATTCCTACACTGGTGGCTCAATTCAGCGCGTGACCAACGAGGAACCATGAAGGCGTTATTGCTGGAGAACATCCATCCCGAGGGCATCCGGCTGCTCACCGAGCGCGGGATCGAGGTGGAAACCGCTAGGGGAGCCCTCGACGAGGGCGAGCTGATCGACGCCCTGCGCGGCGTGCAGCTGCTGGGCATCCGCTCGAAGACCAACCTCACCCGAGCCGTCCTCGAAGCCGTCCCTGATCTCATGGCAGTCGGTGCCTTCTGTATCGGCACCAACCAGATCGACCTGACTGCTGCCGCCAGGCTGGGCATCCCGGTGTTCAACGCACCTTTCTCCAACACCCGCAGCGTGGTGGAGCTCGTGATCGCGGAAATCATTGCTCTCGCCAGGCATCTCACCGACAAGAACGCCAAAATGCACGATGGCGTCTGGGATAAGTCCGCCAAGGGCGCGCACGAAGTGCGCGGCCGCACCCTGGGCATTGTCGGTTACGGAAATATCGGCAGCCAGCTGTCCGTGGTGGCCGAGTCGATCGGCATGCGGGTCTACTTCTACGACGTCGCAGACAAGCTGGCCCTGGGTAACGCGCGGCGCTGCGAGACCCTCGAGGAGCTCCTGGAGGTCGCCGAGACGGTCACGTTGCACGTTGACGGTCGACCCGGGAACGCGGGTCTGTTCGGTGCCGAGCAATTCGGCAGGATGCGCCGGCGCAGCTTGTTCCTCAACTTGTGTCGGGGGTTTGTTGTTGATCATGAGGCATTGCGGGAGCACCTGCTCAGCGGACACATCGCCGGTGCCGCGCTGGACGTCTTCGCTGAGGAACCCAAGAGTGCCGGAGACATGTTCGCCAGCAGCCTGCAAGGCATCCCAAACGTGATCTTGACGCCGCACATCGGCGGTTCGACCGAGGAGGCGCAGACCGATATCGGTCGGTTCGTCGCCGGCAAGCTGCGGGATTTCGCCGACAGTGGGCACACCACGATGTCTGTCAATTTGCCGCAGGTCCAGACCGGCACCATGGCTGGACGTAGCAGGCTGCTGCACGTCCACCACAACGTGCCAGGTGTGCTGGCCACAGTGAACGGGCTACTCGGGAACGCTCATGTCAATATCGAGAGCCAAGTGCTGTCGACCCGCGGTGAGCTGGGCTATGTGATCACCGACGTCGCCGGCCCTGTGACGGCTGAGGTGATCGACAAGCTTCAGAGCATGCCGGAGACCGTACGTCTTAGAGTTCTTGACTGACTTTGATTGCCCGTCAGGACGCGAGGGAGGCCCGGCGAATGAGTGCGGGCAGCCAGGGCGGGCAGCGGGTATCGGCTTCAAGATCGTTAAGGGTCCACCAGCCAACCTCAACCAGTTCATCCGGTGCGTTCACGTACGGCTGATCGCCAGATGGTGCTGGGCCTGCGAATGTCACTGTGATCTGGCGCTCGCCGCTGTCGGTGATGAAGAATTCTGACTCCAGATATGTCAACGGCACGCCAGAAAGATCAAGACCGACTTCCTCAGCGACTTCCCGTCGCGCGGTGGCTTCCAGCACGTTGCGCTCGGGATCGATGATCTCAACGTGACCGCCGATCATTCCGATCATGTTTGGCGCGTACGCAACGCCAGGTGACCGGACGACGAGCAGGAAACTGTTGCCACGGTGGATGAGAACACAGACAGTGACTGCGTAAGTCTCGCTGTCCACCAATGGATCACGACTTGCGTCGAATGATCTTGATCACGACGAACAGCAGCAGTCCGACGATCGCGAGAGCGGGACCGTAGCGCTTCAACACAACCGGTACAACAGTGCTGAATAAATTCAGCGTGCTGTGACCGGTCTCGCCCGACGGCGAGGCAGAGAGGGAAACCTCGGAGGTCGGGGGAGCCGTCTGAGCGGGAGTCGCCGTTGCCGGTGTCGCAATGTCGGCACCCGGGCTGCCCACGCCTTCTCCTGACGACGCAGCAGCAGGCACGGTCTCGAGCTCGATGGTCTGCTCGGTGTCCGCCTCATCGAATCCGGTGTCGGCATCCGCCGCGAATGCTGCACTCGTCGTCGCCTCATCGGTCGCACCGAGACCTTCGGGGAAACGTCCAGAAACGCAGGCCAGAAACTGTTCCAGCAGCTTGTCGCTGACATCGGAGATCACTCCGCGGCCGAACTGCGCAGGCTTTCCGGTGATCGCGAGATCGGTCAGAACCTCGACATCGGTCTGCTCGCCGCTTTCCGCGAAGGAGGCGGTGATGATCGCAGTTGCCGTTCCGTTCCCCCGCTTGTCCTTGCCTCGAGCCTCGATCACCACCCGGCGGTCCGCATCATTGCGTTCCACGTACCGGCCAGATCCGTTGTAGACAAGGGCAACCGGGCCCAATTTGATCTTCACAGAACCGGTGAATTCGTCGCCCTCGATACTCGTGATGGTGGCGCCGGGGAAGCATGGAGCTAACCCCTCCAGGTTGTTGAAGGCGTTCCATGCCTCGTCTATGTGGGCGGGCACGCTGAAGCGATGCGTCAGGTCCATAGGTCCATACTGTCCTATGCGCGGGCAGCTGCCAGCACTGCACGACGACCCAAGATCGACACCAGGTGTCGGCGGTACTCCGGGTCGCCATTGATGTCGGTCGGCGGTGAGGTGCCGTCAGCGATGCTGGCCAACGCAGCTGCGACGGCATCGGGATCCACCGCGACACCGGCCAGCGCTTGCTCGGCTGCTCGGGCCCGGATTGGTGTCGGTCCCATATTCGTCAGGGCAAGTCGTGCCTCGGCGATGCTGCCACCTTGGGTCCGGACAGTCGCTGCGACGCCGGCGATCGCCCACTGTTGCGCCACCCTGACGAACTTCTCGTACGCTGAGCCCCAGCCGGTGTACTTCGGTACCCGGACCTCGACCAAGATCTCGTCATCTCCAAGTGCAGTCGTGAAGAGATCTTGGAAAAAGTCTGTTGCTGAGACTCGCCGTTGCCCACCAGGGCCGGCGATCACGAACTCGGCGTCCAAGGCCACCATCGGCGCGGGAAGGTCGCCCGCTGGATCAGCGTGCGCACACGCCCCTCCAAGGGTTCCACGATGCCGGACTTGTGGGTCTGCGACAGTCTCGACGCATCTAGCAATCAGCGATGCGTGCTCGGCGACCAGCGGATCCCGCACGACTTCGAAGTGCGGCGTCATCGCCCCGATGACGATCGCGTCGCCGTCGTCGCGGATCCCCTTGAGCGAATCGATCTTGGCCAAGTCGACCAGCAACTCAGGCGCCGCGAGCCGGAGCTTCATCACCGGCAGCAGGCTCTGCCCACCAGCAATGATCTTGGTATCGTCGCCGCCTTCCGCGAGCAGTTGCAGCGCATCATCCAGGCTCGTCGGCGCCTTGTAGTCGAAAGCCGCGGGGATCATGCTTGTCCTCCTTCGGTATCGAAGTGAGGCTGGGCGTCCTCGGGCGTGGCCGTTTCCTCGGTCATCGGCTCTGCACCCTGAATCGCCTTCCAGACTCGCATCGGCGAACAGGGCATCTCGATGTCTTTGACCCCAAATGGACGCAGTGCATCAAGGATCCCATTGACAATGGCCGGAGTTGAGGCGATTGTGCCGGCCTCACCAACCCCCTTGGCACCAAGCTCGTTGTACAGCGCCGGAGACTCGGTTCGGTCGGTGACGAAGTCGACCAGATCAGCCGCTGAAGGTACCAGGTAGTCCACAAAAGATCCGGTCACGAGGGTGCCGTTGTCGTCGTAGACGGCTTCCTCGAACAGGGCCTGCGCGATCCCTTGGGTCAGTCCCCCGTGCACCTGACCGTCGACGATCAGCGGATTGATCACCTTCCCAATATCGTCGACTGCGACGTATTTGCGGATGGACACAGCTCCGGTCTCGGTGTCAACCTCAATGGCTGCGAGGTGGGTGCCGTGCGGATAGGAGTAGACCTCGGGGTCGAAGGACGCTGTGGAATCCAAGTTAGGCTCGATTCCCTCCGGCCAGGTGTGCGCTTGGAGGGTGGCGAAGGCGATCTCAGCCAGCGACTTGCCCGTATCAGTGCCCTTGACCCAGAAGTGGCCGCCTCTGAACTCAAGATCATCTTCGCTTGCCTCCAAGAAATGCGCTGCGACGGGCTTGGCCTTTTCGATCACCTTGTCGGCGGCCTTGAGCACCGCGGTCACGCCGACGACAAGTGATCGGGAGCCGTAGGTGTCGAGGCCACGCTGAGCAACCTGGG
>DASRJV010000248.1:0-3982 GCA_035649295.1 Propionibacteriaceae bacterium | reverse complement strand
GGCCTGGGGGTGCGCTCGGCAAGTAACTGACGAACGCATCACCGGCATCGTCTCCAGCACGGTCGACGGGTCGCCGGCACTGCTCGTCTACACCGAGGCGGGGGATTCCACACATGTCACCGTGGTGATGGGCTGCGGAGGCGGCGCCCCATCGGCGGGGGCGTCAGCGGTCCTGCCGCGCTGAGGCTTCTCTTCGGAATAGCAGGCAGGCCGTGGCTGTTTCGCGGATAGGGTTACAGCCCACATGGCACAGTGATAAAGGACACTATGAGCAGCGAATCCGTACGGGATGTCATCATCGTCGGCAGCGGGCCGGCCGGCTACACCGCCGCCATCTACGCCGCCCGGGCCGATCTCAAACCGGTGGTGTTCGAGAGCGAGATCGACGCTGGCGGCGCCTTGATGACCACGACTGAGGTGGAGAACTTTCCAGGTTTCCGGGACGCCATCATGGGTCCGGAGCTGATGGACAGTATGCGTGCTCAGGCCGAGCGATTCGGTGCGGAGATGATCACCGAGGACGTCGTCGAGATGGACCTGACCGGCGAGATCAAGACGGTCAAGGACGGCTACGGCAACACCTTCTCGGCGCGTACCGTGATCTTGGCCATGGGCTCTGGATACCGCAAGTTGGGTCTGGAAGGCGAAGATCGGCTGTCCGGGCACGGGGTTTCCTGGTGTGCCACCTGTGACGGCTTTTTCTTCCGTGACAAGGACATCGCGGTCGTCGGCGGTGGTGACTCGGCAGTCGAGGAAGCGACGTTCTTGACCCGCTTCGGCAAATCCGTGACGATCGTGCATCGGCGCGATGAGCTGCGGGCCAGCAAGATCATGGCTGCTCGAGCGCTCAAGAATCCCAAGATCAGTTTCGCCTGGAACTCAGTGGTGTCTGCGATCCATGGCGATAAGACCGTGAGTTCGATCACCCTGAAGGACACCGTCACCGGTGCTGAGCGTGAGTTGCCGGTTTCCGGCCTGTTCATCGCCATTGGCCACGATCCGCGGTCGGAACTGGTGAAGGGTCAGGTGAATCTGGATGCCGACGGCTATGTGATCACCGACGGCAGATCCACCAAGACCAACCTGCCCGGGGTGTTCGCCTCCGGCGACCTCGTCGACCGTACCTACCGGCAGGCCGTTACCGCTGCCGGAACCGGCTGCGCGGCAGCCCTCGACGCAGAGCGGTACCTGACCGCGCTGCACCACGGAGACCACTCGACCGTAGCCGCGGACGAGGCGCTGCTTAGCCGCGCGGCGAGTTGATTTCGGTTAGTGTCAGCGGGCCCCGGCACACTGAAGGACGCACGAGAGGAGATTCGATGGGTGCAGTAGCTGACGTGACCGACGCGACCTTTGCTGACGTCGTCCTGAAGTCCGACAAGCCAGTCATGGTGGACTTCTGGGCGGATTGGTGCGGGCCCTGCAAGCAGGTGTCACCGATCATTGAGGAGCTCGCGCAGGCGCATGGTGACAAGGTGCGATTCGTCAAGATGGATACCAACACCAACCCCGTGACGCCGGCCAACAAATACGTGCTCGGCCTACCGACGATCCAGGTCTACGTCGGCGGCGAGCTGGTGAAGGCGTTCAAGGGTGCGAAGTCGAAGTCAGTGTTGCTCGGCGCTATCGAGGAATACCTCTAATCAAGACCACTCCGGTCGCCGAGCAGCTGCGGCTGCCCAGTGGCTACGGGTCTCCCGACCGGCTCCTCGATTGGGCATCGGTTGAGCAGCGGCTGATCGACTCTTTGCACTACTGGCTGGCTACCATCCGTCGCGATGGGTCACCACACGTGGTTCCTATAGACGGCATCTGGCTTGACGACGGCTGCTATTTCGGCGGCGACCCGGTCAGCGTGCACGTCCGAAATATGCGCCGCGATGGCCGTGCGACGTTGCACTTGGAGGATGGTGAGGCCGCCGTCATTGTCGAGGGCATCGCTGAGTGGGTGATGCTGTCGAAGACCGTTGCACAAGGGCTAGCCACGGCGACCACTGCAAAGTACGGCTACCCGCAGTCGGCCTCCGACTACTTGGAAGGGGTGTGGCGGCTGCGGCCGGCCAAGGTGCTCGCCTGGAACACCCTGTACATCGACGCGACCCGATTCCTATTCGACTGAAAACCTAGAAGAAATCCGGGCAGAAGGGCGGCTGGGACCAACCGAACGCTGCGCCGGTCGCTGCTGCCGCGCCTCTCGTCCGCTCAGTGACGAGACCGGCCCGGGCAAGAGCGGCGAGCGAAGTTCCACCGAGGTAGATCGCGCTAAGGTCCCGAACGCTCATCGTGAGATCAGGCCTTCTGCGGCTGCGGGTCACGCGGGTCACGGACGCGCCATCAGGACCAGTTTCCAGCCGGATGGTGCCGGTGTTGTAGCTGAGCAGCGGATCCTCGACTCGGATGGTCACATCAAGATCAGCAAGATAGCGCCGGGCCTCGAGAGCACGCGGTACATCCACCAAACGGGCGTAGGTCCCGTCCTGATCCTCGGCCTTGACAGATCGCAGATCGGTGACCAGGTAGCGCACCGATTCGTCCAGCGGCGCATTTTGCCTGACGAACCGGCGTACCAAGTCAAGATCAAGAACGAACCGCCACAGCGCTGCGCGTGCTTTGGCGCTGGCCGCATCGAGTTCCTCGACGATGACCTCCGCGCCCGAGTCGGACCAGTCGTTCTTGACTCGGAATGCCAGATAGCCGTCCGCAGTGCCGCGCCGGTCGTAGTGCAGCGCGAATCGGTACGCCGACGCGCCGTGCCGCCATGATTCCGGATCGTGCCACTTGACGACCCACCAGTCGTCGTTGCGATCCAGCGCGCCGACCCGCTGTGGCAGCAAGGTTTGATGCAGACGCTTGATGACCGAAATCGCCTCGTCGCGTTCCACTTCACCGACCGAGCCGGAACCAAGATCGACATCGGGACGGAAGGCAGTCGTTTTGGTCTTGCCGGACAGCTTCACCTGCGGACAAGCCTGGCCATAACCGTAACGGCCGTAGATGGCAGATTCCGAAGCCCAGAGCAGGGCAATCGGCTCCTCGCCGCGCTCGTGGATGTCGTGCAGCTGATGCTTCATCATCTCGGTGAGCAGGCCCCGACGGCGATACGACGGCTGCACAGTGACAACGGTGATAGCGGCAACGGGCACCGTGCCACCTGGAACCGTCAGCCTCCTGCTGTACGCCCCGCAGGTGGAGATCCAGCGCCCGTCGACCTGGAAACCGAAGCTGCGCTCGGGCTCAAACACCTTGCGATGAGGTTCCCAACGGTCCGCGACGTACTCGTCGTGAAAGCCGCGCAGGATTGCGGCAAAGAAATCATCGAGCCGCTCGGGCGTGACGTACACCCGGTCACAATGCGCCAGGTGGGGCGGGGTCGAGTGTCGGGTCGTCTGGCGGGCCATCACGCTGGGGAGCTTGCCTTCTCGAGCAGCGATTCGCCACGAAGCCGGGCGTCGACGGGCGTCGGCAGTTCAACGGTCCGGGTCACCGTGCAGAGTCGATCATGGGATTTGCGAATCGCTTTCGGCAGCACGTCTTCGGCAGCACGCCCTTCCTCGCCGTCAGGGAACTCCACATCGAAATCGACCTGGATATCGATGACATGGTTGCCGTGCGCGCTCTTGGTGGTGTGGCCGGAGCAGCTGACCTGGAAGCGGACGGGTTCGGATCGCTTGACCGTGATGGCGTCGACGTCCATCGCAGTGCACCCGGCGATAGCCGCTAGCAGGAGCTCGACGGGGGTGAACTCGCCAGTCCACTTCCTGCCGAACGAGACGGTGCCGCCGCGAGAGTTGGTCGCTTCGAAATGATGCTGACTCAGCCGGGAGAGATTGACCGTGGGCATGCGCCAACTCTCGCAGGATTCAGCGGCACTCTGACAAGCTGTTCGCGAATTGGAGCAAGGACTCCCAGCCGCGCACGCCCGCGACTGGCTACTCGGGCGCGAGAACCGGCGTGTCGTGGTGCAGCGACTCGCCACGGAAGA
>DASRJV010000247.1:0-16540 GCA_035649295.1 Propionibacteriaceae bacterium | reverse complement strand
GCCGGTCTTGGTCTGCGCGATCACGTTGCGAATGCGGTCGCCTTCCACATCGAGCTCGGGTGTGCTGACCTTCCAACCGGCCTTGCGCAGCACACCGGCAACGTAGTCCACGCTGGCGTCATACCCAGGGCCGGGGGACGCGCGGTTTCCGCCGTTCTCGTCTGCGATCCGCTGCAGCTTCCGCACGTGGCCGAGAGCACCAGTTCCACTGGCAGCGGCCTCCAACTCGCGCTGCAGCGGATAGGTAGCAGGCGGTGCTGACGTTAGGGGTGCGCATGCGGCCATCGTGGTGACCGCCGCGACAGCCGCCACGAGGAACAGCCTCATGGCAGGCAACCTACCTGCTCTCCGGGCAGGCGGTCGCGACCGCAATCCTTAGGGTTCGCAGTGGGCATCGAGTCGGACTGATTGCTGCTGGCCTCTCGACCAATCTCGCGTTTGTGTCTAGCCGCCGAGCCAGGAGATCAGGTACCGCCAGCCTTGTGGGCTACGTCGCGTGACGTGGACGGCGGAGCCGGCCAATACCAGGGCCGTCGCACCACGTTGCAGGATGTGCGGCGGCAAGGCGACATACGCGGGGCCGTCTGGCCGCTCGGTGAGCAGCCGGACGATCCCCTGCCGCCCATGCACTGGCAGCTCGTGCATCGCCCGATGCACGACAGCACCTGGTACGAACAAGGCTGCCAGTTCGTCCGGATCCCCGAGCACGGTCGCGTCCTCGAACATGGTCTCGAGCTCCTCAGGTGAGCTCGCGCCGTACGAGACCGCCATCAGAACGCCAGCCCATACCGCTCGATCAGCGGCATGGTCGCCTCGAAGTCAACCTCGCAGCCGTACTCCGCGGCCAGCGCGGGCAGCGTCTCTGGGTCGTACTCCCCTTCAGGCGTGGCGAGCTCGCGGAACAGCTGCTCGAGCCCGGCGGGTGTGATCAACTCCAGGATTCGCAGTGATCCCTCACCGGCGTTCCAGAAGGTATGCCAGCGGCCCCGCGGCTTGAACACCAGCTCGCCGGGTCCCACGATCACCTCCGCGCCATCCTCGAAAACGCCGAGCCGACCCTCCATGACCAGGCTGTATTCGTCCTCTCGACTGTGCCGGTGCAAGGGCGCCGCCAGCACCCGCGGCGCCAGGTTGTGCTCCACCACAGCGAGCAGCCCATCCGACTCGAAGGCCTCGATCACGTAGCGATCAAATGAGTGCGGCTGCCCGGTGGTATCGGCGTCACGCAACGCCCTGGTACGAATGCTGGTCGCGTCAGCAGCTGTAATGATCATGACGTCTCCTCCTAGCTTGTCGGATACGCCATGAAGCTACGGCGCCGACGACGGCATTGACATACCAACAAACTGGCATTTCCTCCTTCGCCAGGTGTCCCTAGGCTTGCCGCATGGATGTGCAGCGGACCCGGCAGCGGGCCGTGCTCAAGATCATCCGGCTCTCCCGGCAAGGCCTGGATGCGGTCAGTCTGTGGCGGGCGTGTACACCGGTGCTGGCCGAGGCCGTTCCGCACTACCAGACGCCTTGCTGCTACACCGTCGATCCCGCGTCTCGACTGATCACCAGCCACTTCCAGGAGGGCATGATCGAGTTTCCGGCGGAGTGGGCAGCGCAGGAATACGCGACTGACGACGTCAATCACATTGCAGACGTGGCACAGTCAGCGGCCGGGATCTCCACGCTGCACCAGGCCACGAACGGCGAGCCGAGCCGCAGCCCGCGGTGGCACGCCAACATAGCCTTTGGTGGCGACCAGGAGATGATTGCGGCGTTGCGGACTCGCGGGGGTCAGCTCTGGGGTGCCCTTGGCCTGTACCGCGAACCGGATCGGCCGCTGTTCGACGCGGACGAGATGGCGTTCGTCCAGACCATAAGTCCGGCTCTCGCTGACGGAGTGCGCAGAGCATTGTTGGTAGGCGAGGCGTCGGATCCCGAGACGCCCGACGCACCTGGGATGGTCGTCCTCGGTGACAACTGGCAGCCCGAGTCTCTCTCGCCTGGCGTGGAGCGGTGGTTGACCGAGCTGCCTGACGGCGCCTGGCACGCTGGTCGTCTGCCCTCCGCAGTACTCGCCGTTGCCGGTCGGGCCGCCCGTGGCGTACGGGGACCGGCGGATACGGCAGAGGTGGCGGTTGCTCGAGTTCTGACCCGATCGGGAATGTGGGTGGTCCTCCACGGTGTGCCGCTGGCCCAGACCGGCCCATTGCGAGTCGCGGTGATTGTCGAGCCTGCCCACCCGGCACGGATCGCACCGCTGCTGATGTCGGCGTACGGGCTAAGTGAGCGCGAGCAGGAGCTCACCCGGCTAGTGCTCCAGGGGTTTTCCACAGCAGAAATCGCCGAGCGGTTGGTGATATCGGTTCACACTGTGCAGCAGCACCTCAAGAGCGTGTTCGACAAGACCGGCGTACGCAGTCGCCGGGAGCTGGTGACGAAGATCTTCCTCACTCACTACGAGCCCCGGCTGCGGGACAATGAGCGGCGGGTCGCGGCAGACGACCCAGTCCGTGGCGGGCCCAAGTCGAATGGCACCTAAGTCTCTTTGGCGCCACTTCGTCGCCCGAAAGATCGTCCCATCGGCAGTTGCACCTGCCACCATGTTTGAGTCCGAGGACGCCCGTTTGAGTCTTGGGAGTCACCATGGTCTTGGCCCTGACCCTGCTGAGTGGTGCTGCGTGGACGGTGGTTTACGTCGTCGCGATCCGCATTGGCTTCCAGCAGAAGACGTACGCGATCCCTGCGGCTGCGCTCGCGCTGAATATCGCCTGGGAATCGATCTATGCGACGCACGGTCTGGTTGCCGACCTGTCCGTGCAGACGTTCGTCAACGTGGCCTGGGCCGTCGCCGACCTGTTGATCATCTACACCTTCCTGCGCTACGGCCGACGGGAATTGCCCGGCTTCGTGAGCCGAGCGATGTTCATCTTGTGGAGCATCCTCCTTCTTGCCACGGCCTACATCGTGCAATGGCTGTTCATTGTGGAGTTCGGCTGGTCGGACGCTGCAGGGTATGCTGCGTTTCTGCAGAACCTGCTTATGTCAGGTTTGTTCATTGCCATGTTTGTGGCTCGCAGGGGCCCGCGCGGTCAGAGCATCATCATCGCTATTGCAAAGTGGATCGGTACCCTCGCTCCCACCATCGTGTTCGGCGCCTTGGCAGGATCAGCGTTCATTCTCGGCTTGGGCATCCTGTGCACTGTTTTCGATCTTGCCTATGTAGGCCTTCTCCTTTGGGCACGCCAGCACCTGCCGGTACTGGATCCGGACGATCCGAACAAGGAGATCGCCAGAAGTGAGATTCCGGCAGTATCGCCGAACGGCGCGGTTGCTGCGGGTTGAGCATCGTCGCCCAGGCAAACGGGTATACAACTCGAAGCCTGCGGCGACACATCAGGCAAGCGTCGGCTAGAAGCGTCCCTGATCAATGAGGAAGGAGTAGCCGTAGCTGCGTACCAGGTCGGCTATTTCGTTGGAAGTTTTTCGTCGAAGTCATCAACCGAATCCTCTCTAAAGCCCTGATCCGGCTAGCGCCAAATGATCTGGAGTTCACCGAGATATCCATCAGCAATCTTGCCGATCTACAGTCCGGACTTCGACGACGAGTACCCACCGGAAGCAAGGCGCGTGCTGACGTCATACCGCGGCAATAGCCGTATTTGACAGGTACCTAAGACACTGCAGGGCCATTCCTTACTTCCAGCGCGCCTCTATGCCTAGCCTGGTGTCATGGCCGTCGGAGAGTGGGGTGACCGTCCGCTGCTGTTGGCGGTCGACGCGGATGCGCGTCTGCTGGGGAGGATCGAGGGTGAGCTGCAACGCGCGTTCGGGGCTGACTTCCGGGTTCGTGGGGAGCTGCTTCCCGAAGACGCGGTGAGGACGCTCCAGGGGGCCAGGCACCGGCAGGAGAGGGTGGCCGTGGTCTTGGTGGACGACTCGCTGGCCGACAGTGCTCGAGCCGAAATCTTTGAGACAGCAAGGAGCCTGCACCCCAACGCGCGCCGTGCGCTGCTCGTACCGTGGGGCGCCTGGGCCCATCCCGAGTCGGCACAGAAGATCTTGCGCAGCATGGCTGTTGGCGACATCAGCTACTACGTGCTCAAGCCGTGGATAACCCCCGACGAGCTGTTTCACCGCGTCGTTGCTGAATTCGTTCAGGAGTGGTCACGCAGTGAGCCGGCGAACGATCGCGAGGTTGTCGTCGTTGCACCCCAGCAAAGCGGACGCGCGTACGCCGTGAGCGACCTCCTCGGCCGGAACGGCATCCCGCATGCCTTTCGTTCGCGTGACTCCGAGCTCGGCCGAAGTGTGCTCGCGGAGCTCGGGCACCCTGAGGGTGAGGTCGTGGTATGGATGCCCGCCATCGGCGGTACTCAGCTCATCGATCCGACGGACGCTGAGATTCTCGAGGCATGGGGCATCCCGACCACCCTGAGAGACGCTGACCCCGATTTCGATCTGCTGGTAGTCGGGGCAGGTCCTGCGGGCCTCGGCGCGGCCGTTTATGCCTCGTCGGAAGGGATCCGTACTGTCGTCGTGGAGCGTGAGGCTATCGGCGGCCAGGCTGGTATGAGTTCCTTGATCCGCAACTATCTGGGTTTCTCCCGCGGACTGAGTGGTGCTGAGCTGGTGCAGCGCGGGTATCAGCAGGCCTGGGTTTTCGGTGCCCATTTTGTCGTCACTAGAGAGGTAGAACGCCTTACCCCCCAAGAGCGCGGCGGGTTCGTTGCCCAGATCACGGACGTCGGGGAAGTCAGGGCGCGGGCTGTGGTGATCTCGGCGGGGGTCTCGTACCGACGCCTTGGAGTCTCGAGTCTGGAAGAGCTCAGTGGTCACGGCGTGTATTACGGAGCGAGCGTCTCGGCTGCTCAGGCGCTGACCGGGCTGCGTGCCGCTGTCGTGGGTGCCGGCAATTCCGCGGGTCAGGCCGCCTTACACCTGGCCCGGTACTGCGCACGCGTGCACATGATCGTTCGTGGGTCCAATCTGGCGGACAGCATGTCCGCGTACTTGATCAATGCCATCGCTGTGCAGCCGCTGATCAAGGTTCACCTGAACACCGAGGTGGTCGGCGGGCACGGCGACGGCCAACTGGAATGGGTCACTTTGAGCAACCGCATCAGCGGGCAGGAGCAGGAACTACCTCTGGAAAGCCTCTTCGTCATGATTGGGGCAAGGCCGCGGACCGAGTGGCTTCCGGCGGAGGTTGACCGGGATCAGCACGGCTTCTTGTACACCGGAGCCCAGGCAGCCTCCTGCGATTCGTGGACGCTTGCACGATTGCCCCATCCTCACGAAACAACCGTCCCTGGGCTGTTTGCCGTCGGCGACGTGCGATCGGGCTCGGTCAAGCGGGTGGCATCCGCCGTCGGCGAAGGATCGGTTGTTGTCTCCGAGATCCACCAGTTCCTGGCCGCGCCACATGGCTGATGTAACCGAGTCCACTCGCGGCACAACGCGTATCGGCCTTACCGCCGCAGTCTTGGCGGTGCCACTTCTTGGCTTGGCTCTGCTGCTGTGGCGGCCAAATCTTGATATCCGGTGGGAGCACCATCCGGCGCACTTCTGGCTCGTACTGAGCACGTCGGTTATCTCGGCCATCCTGGCGTACGCCACCGGTGAGGCGGCTGTACGCCGGGGGGATGCACGACTGCTCTATGTCTCTCTCGCCTTCTTGTCCTCGGCCGGTTTTCTCGCCTTGCATGCGCTGGCGACTCCGGGCGTCTTGCTTGGCAAGAGCAACGTTGGTTTCGCGATAGCCACCCCTGTCGGTGTCGCTCTCGGTTCGTTGTTCGCAGCGCTGTCGACGCGAGACCTCTCCGGAGATCGTGCGGTCCGCAATGTTCGGATCGGAAAGCGTCTTCGACTCGCTCTGCTTGGGCTGATGGTCGTCTGGGGCGTGTGGTCTCTTGCTTCCCTGCCACCGCTCAACCGCCCGCCACAGTTCGCCGAGGGCTTGCCGTTGTGGCTTGCGGTGCCAGGCGTGCTGCTTTATGCAGCCAGCGCTGTGCGCTACGTCCAGTTGTGGCGACGCCACCCCTCTTTGTTGCTGTTGGCGGTGCCGTCGGCCTTCATCCTCCTGGCGGAGTCGATGATCGCGATCACATTTGGCCGCAACTGGCACCTCTCGTGGTGGGAGTGGCACGTGTTGATGCTCGTTGCATTTGGCCTGGTGGCACTGAGTGCGCGGGCCTCCTGGCATGAAGAGCGCTTTGCCGAGCTCTATCTACCGCAAACAAGTGGCGGCAGCCGGGAGATCAGCGTTCTGTTCGCCGACTTGCAGGGCTTCACCAGTTTCTCCGAAGGCCATGAGCCTCAGGAGGTGACGAGAATGCTGAATGAGTACTTCGGGGTTGCCGTCCCCGCGGTCAAGTCACCGTACGGTGGCGACATTGATCGCATTATCGGAGACGCCCTGATGGTGACGTTCAACAAACGTGGTGATCAACCTGATCATGCTGAACGCGCGGCCGGCGCAGGACTTGCCCTGCAGAAAGCCACGTCCCGTCTGGCCGAAGAGCATCCAGATTGGCCGCGATTTCGAGTCGGAATCAACTCGGGGCCGGTGTCGGTCAGTGTGCTGGGTGCATCGGGAGGTCGTACCCAAACGATCGTCGGGGACACGGTCAACATCGCTTCTCGCATTGAGGGCCAGGCACCCGCCGGCGCTGTGGCGATCGGCCCGGATACCAAGGCGCTGCTGCCGGACGCAGTGACAACTCCGCTGGGAGACCTGCAACTCAAGGGAAAGCAGAACCCACTCCAAGTGCACGTGTTGACCTCGTTGCGGGGGGATTCGCAAGTCTGAAATGGCGTGTTGCGCCGCCACCATTATTGCTCGATCTTGATCTTCCCCACCTGGCATCAATTACTTCCACTGCGCGCTATCTGCAGCTGATGCGGCATCCACGTAATTGATTCGAAGTGAAGGTCCAGGAGCGGCGGAAATTCCTCGGTTGTCTCAAAGTGGTAACGGTTGCCGCTGCGCAGTACTCCGAGCGCCCGCTCAGCACTCCTCTTGGCGTGCAAGCCGGCACCGCTGAAGCTGGGAGTGTCGCGTTTGCGCGAGCCAGCATTTTCAATCAACAGTGCTCGAGCATCTGTGCTTCGCACAGACCTTGCCGGTGCGCTTTTCGCGCGCGCTTTGGGTCCGCCGACGTCGTCGTCGCTCGCCGAGGAAGAACGCCGCGGCTCCCTCCTCCTCCGCACGGCGGGGCGCGCGATTCCCGACGCTCGCAGCCCCTTTATTGGTGCTGCTCGCGCATCGCGCGCCTTGGGTCTGCCGACGTCGTCGTCGCTCGCCGAGGAAGAACGCCGCGGCTCCCTCCTCCTCCGCACGGCGTGGCGCGCGATTCCCGACGCTCGCAGCACATGACGAGTAAGAGATCTGCCTCTCACCATCCGTAGAGGAGCCCGATGATCAAGTGGATTGTAGGTGCAGCGCTGAGGTTCTCTCGGCTCGTGGTGGCGGCTGCCATCGGGATCCTAGGAGTTGGCCTGTACCAGCTCCACAGCGCGGCGGTCGACGTCTATCCGGAGTTCGAGCCGCCGGACATTCAGATCCAGTCCGAGGCTCTTGGTCTGTCCGCTCAAGAGGTCGAGCAGCTGATCACTGTGCCAATAGAACAGGACCTGCTGAACGGCATTCCATGGGTCCAAAGCATCAGATCTCGATCGATGCCGGGCCTCTCGGCAATCGATCTCCAATTCGAGCCCGGCACAAACTTGTTGGCGGCCCGGCAGTTGACCCAGGAACGGATGTCGCAAGCGAAGGCGCTTCCTAATGTCGGCACGCCGCCGATCATGATCCAGCCGACCTCCTCGACAAGCCGGATCGCCATGATCTCCATGCATTCGGACACGGTGTCCGAGATTCAAATGTCGGTGCTTGCACGTTGGCAGATCAGGCCTCGGCTGATGAGCATTCCGGGTGTTGCCAACGTCTCGGTTTGGGGCCTGCGTGATCGGCAACTTCAGGTCCAGGTGGATCCGCAGCGGCTGCAGACCCACAAGGTGAGTCTCACCCAGCTCATTGAGTCGACGGGCAACGCGCTGTGGGTTTCACCGCTGAGCTTTGTCGAGGCCTCGACGCCCGGCACCGGCGGATTCGTCGAGACGCCCAACCAGCGGCTCGGGGTGCAGCACATCCAACCCATTGCCACTCCGGATCAGCTTGCCAACGTCGCGGTGGAAGGCACCCAGTCTCCGCTGCGGATCGGCGACGTAGCCAATGTCACTGAAGATCACCAACCACTCATCGGTGACGCCAGCTTGGATGGCGCACCCTCGTTGATGCTCGTCGTCGAACGCTTCCCCGACGCGAACACTGCCGAGGTCACCCACAACGTCGAGGAAGCACTCGATGCCATGGCGCCCGGCCTGGCGGGCATCAACATGGACGCCCACGTCTTCCGTCCAGCCACATACATGACCACGGCGCTCCGCCATCTCGGTGTCGTCGGGCTGGTAAGTGCGCTACTGCTCGTCGTGTCGGTGGGTTTGCTCTTTGTCTCGTGGCGGGTCATCTTGATTCCCGTCGTGGCGGTCCCCGTGTCACTGGTGTCAGCGGCATGGGTGCTGCACCTGCGCGGTGAAACGCTGACGACGATGACCCTGCTCGGCCTTGCCGCAGCGTCGGCAGTGGTCGTCGATGACGTGGTCGGTGACGTAGCGGCGATACGGACTCGGCAATTGGCGACTGGCCCAGATGCACGGTCTCTCAGCTCGGCGATGGGGGATCTCGTGTCGGCCAGGCGCGGGCCGCTGCTCGTCGCCTTGGTGATGTCGATTCTGGTCCTGGCGCCGGTCCTAGCCGTCGGTGGGGTATCGAATGCCTTCAGCTGGCCGCTCGCCGCAACCTACGTGCTGGCAACAGTGACCTCATTGATCGTCGCACTCATCGTGACGCCGGCGCTTGCCGTGTTGCTGCTTCGTGACGGACAAGCGCATCTGCGGGCGGGTCCTCTTGATCGTTGGATACGTGCCGGAGCCGATCGCATTGCCGCGCCGGCGATCACCAAGCCCGGCTGGGTAGCGGTCGGAGCGGGCGTAATTGCCGTAGCGGCGATCTTGATCACCTGGCTGGCTCCGAGTGGTCCGGTACTGCCTACGCTGCAAGATCGCAACGTACTCGTTCGCGTCCAAGGGGCGCCGGGCACATCGCTGCCAGAAATGAACCGCATCACCGCCGCCGTCGCCGCGGAGATGCGAGGGGCGCCGGGAATCGAATCCGCTGGAGCCCATGTCGGCCGGGCGATTACGTCCGACGAAATCGTCGATGTCGATGCCGGCGAGATCTGGCTCACGGTCGGACCTGATGCCGACTACAAGGAAACACTTGCTGGCGTACGCAACATTGCCGCGGGATATCCGGGCCTCCACACCAGCGTCCGAACCTATGCCGAGGACCGAGTCGCTGCTGCTCGGGCGAAGGTCGGCGACGAGCTGGTGGTGCGGGTCTACGGTGCTGACCTTCCAACCCTGCAAGACACCGCTGATGACGTCAGCAGGATGTTAGGCACCGTCAGCGGCGTGCTGTCGCCCAGAGTGGAACCGCAGGTTACGGAGCCGACCTTGCAGATCCAGGTCGACCTAGCCGCTGCACAGCGTCACGGTTTACGGCCAGGCGACGTTCGGCGCGAGGCCGCCACGCTGATCTCCGGCTTGCCTGTCGGGAATCTCTATGAAGAACAGAAGGTCTTCGATGTGGTGGTCTGGGGCGGACCCCAAATCCGGCAGAGCCTTTCCGATCTTCAGGCGCTGCGCATCGATACGCCGTCGGGGCAGCAGGTTCGGCTTGGCGAGGTGGCGAAGGTGCGCATCGCTCCCGATCCGGTCGCAATCGATCACAACAGCGTTTCGCGAAGCGTCGACGTGACCGCAGTGGTCAATGGACGCAGCGCCGCGGATGTGGCACAGGATGTGACCTCCCGACTGCGTGGCATCTCTTTCCCGTACGAATACCACGCCGAGGTGCTCGGCGATGCGGCGCGTCAACAGGCCGACCATGTTCGGGTTGCCGCGATTGCCGCAGTCATGATCTTGCTGAGCTTCCTGATCCTGCAGGCGGCAACGGGCAGCTGGGTTTTGGCAGGCGCGCTCCTGATCACGCTGCCGGTTGCGGTCGTTGGCGGGGTACTGGTGGCGCCGCTGGTAGGCGGGGTGAGGTCGATCGGCGTCTTGGCTGCGCTCTTCGCCGTACTCGCGCTGGCCATCCGCCAAGCCCTGGTCTTCGTACGGCGGGCCCGCGAGCTCGGTGCCCAGCCTGGAGCAAGTCCCGGCGATGCCGTGCAGCAAGCCCTACGGGAATTCGCGCCATCAGTTATTGGCGTCGCACTCGTCACAGCGGCACTCATGGTGGCACCTGCAGTCATGGGCACGACGGCCGGTCTGGAAGCATTCCATCCCTTCGCGGTCAGCATGCTGGCCGGACTAGTGACAGCCACCGCTGTCTCGCTGATTGCAGTGCCCGCCTTCTATCTGGCAATCGCCAACCGGGCCGCCCGTTCGGCGACGGCGGCAACCACACCTGCATCCGAATCTGAAACTCCCCCCGAGCTGCGAGCGTCGGCATCGCGCGAGCAGCTCCAGGAATGAGGTGACCTCATGAAGCTACGTGGTTTCGCCGCTACCCTCGCAGCGCTCGCGGTGATCACGTCGGGCGCCAGCGGCTGCAGTGAGGCTGGCGCCTCGAACGAGGAAAATTCTGAGACGGCCGTGACGGTCGAGGAAGCTGGCGAAGATCAGCCGGCACGCCTCACCGTCAGCGAACGCGCCGAGCAACGCCTTGGGCTACGCACCGAGCCGGTCCGTGCTGCCACTGGCCAGCCTGGAGTGACCGAGCTCATCCCGTACACGGCAGTCGTGTATGACTCCGACGGTGAATCGTGGGCGTTCTCCGCGCCCTCCCCGCGGACCTATGTGCGAGTGCCCATTGCTATCGCCTCGATCACCGGCAAGACCGTGCTGCTCAAGAGCGGGCCCCCGGTGGGAACTCAGGTCGTCGTCGTGGGTGCGCCTGAGCTGGTAGGTGCCGAGGCCGAGATCAGCGGTGAGGAGTAATGGCCCAGTCGCCTAAGACCGAGCCGCCCAAGACCTTGATGCGGTGGATCGTCGGCACGAGTCTGAACTACCGCTTCCTGGTCGTCACTATCGGTGCGCTGCTCATGGTGTTCGGCGTTGCCACGCTGCCCTCGACACGGGTTGACGCTTTTCCCGAGTTTGCGCCTCCTCGAGTGGTCATTCAGACGGCCTGCCTGGGCCTGTCGACATCTGACGTCGAGCAATTGGTCACCGTGCCGCTGGAGCAGGCTCTCAATGGAGTCGAGGGTCTGGATGACATGCGGTCCAAGTCAGTACCGCAGCTGTCAGCGATCGAGCTCATCTTCAAGCCCGACATTGACGAGCTGAAGGCCCGCCAGCTGGTCCAGGAGCGAATGACAGAGGTTGCCTCGACGCTGCCGACCTGGGCTGCGCCCCCGGTCATGTTGGCGCCCGTTTCGGCCACCGGCCGCGCGATTCAGATCGGCATGACGTCGAAGGACCATTCACTGATGCAGATGTCCATGTCGGCGTACTGGACGATTCGCGCGCGGCTGTTGGAGGTTCCCGGCGTAGCCAACGTCGCACTATGGGGCGAGCGGCTGCAGATGATGGTGGTTCAAGTCGACCCACCCAAGATGGAGGCGCATCACGTCGCACTGAACGAGGTCATGGAAGGTACCGCTGATGCGGTCGATTCCGGTCTGCTGCGCTTCTCTAGCGGTTCCATCATCGGAACCGGTGGCATGGTCGAGACTGCAAACCAACGGATGAATGTACGCAACGTGCTGCCGATCATTACCCCTGATGATCTTGCCAAGGTGCCGCTACACGTTGGCGGCAAGGGCAAGGGTGTCAAGATCGGCGACGTCGGCCGCGTGGTCGAGGATCATCAGCCGCTGATTGGTGACGCGGTGATCAACGACAGCCCTGGTTTGCTCATCGTGGTTGAGAAGTTGCCCTGGGCCAACACAGTGGAGATGACCAAGGGCGTTGAGGAGGCCATTCGGTCGCTGGAGCCGGGCTTGCCGGGAGTGCAGTTCGACACGACGATCTTCCAGCAGGCGAACTTCATCACCGCTTCGATTCATAACTTGACTCAGGCATTGGCGCTCGGGTTCGTCCTAGTCATTGTCATCTTGGCGCTGTTCCTTTTCGAGTGGCGGGTGGCTTTGATCAGCGTGCTCACTATCCCGCTCTCGCTGATGACCACGCTGCTCGTCTTGTACTGGCGCGGAGAAACGATCAACACGATGACGCTTGCCGGGCTGGTGATCGCCTTGGGGGCTGTGGTTGATGACGCCATCATCGACGTCGAGAACATCGTCAGACGGCTACGGCAGCACCGCCTGTCGGGTGCTGAGGGTTCCACCTCCTCGGTGATCTTGAACGCGTCGCTGGAGGTCCGGGGGCCGATCGTGTACGCGACCTTGATCATCGTTGCGGCCGCGGTGCCGGTGTTCTTGCTGCAGGGGCTGACGGGGGCGTTCTTCCGTCCGCTCGCGCTGTCGTACACGCTTGCGATCGTGGCGTCACTGCTGGTCGCACTGACGGTTACGCCGGCATTGTCGCTGATCTTGCTCGGCCGGTCCAAGATCGAAAGACGCACGTCGCCGGTCGTCGCAGTCCTGCAGCGCGGCTACACCGCAGCGCTGTCCCGGATCGTTGTCCGGCCTCGTTGGGCGTACGCGACCTTCGCGCTACTTACCGTGGTGGGGATCGCGCTGACGCCGCTCCTTGGACAGTCGCTCTTCCCGGGCTTCAAGGAACGCGACTTCCTGGTGCACTGGGTCAGCCAGCCGGGGACCTCAGCCGATGAGATGCGACGCACCACCCTGGCGGTCAGCAAAGAGCTCCGGGAGATCCCGGGCGTACGCAACTTCGGGGCACACATCGGCCAGGCGTTCCTTGGCGAGGAGGTCGCCGGGGTCAACCTCGGCGAGAACTGGATCAGCATCGATCCCTCGGTGGACTACGACGAGACCCTCGATCAGATTGAAGACGTCAACGACGCCTACGCCGGTCTGTTCCGGGAGACCCAGACCTATCTCGATGAGCGCATCGAGGAAGTGATCTCCGGCGGCAAAGAGCCGATCGTGGTCCGCGTTTTCGGCCAGAACCTGTCGGTGCTGCGCGAAAAGGCTGCCGAGATTGAAGAGATCATGGGCAGCATCGAGGGCGTCGAAGATCAGCACACCGATATCTCGACCGATGTTCCGCAGCTGCAGGTCGAAGTTGATCTTGCCAAGGCCGACAAATACGGCCTGAAGCCAGGAGATGTACGCCGAGCCGCCGCAACCATGGTCGCCGGCGAGGAGGTCGGCGACATCTTCCGTAGTGGAAAGGCGTACGACGTCGTGGTGTGGAGCACACCGCAAGCCCGCACCAGCGTGCAAGACATCCAGAACATGCGCATCGACACCCCATCGGGGAAGACCGTGCGACTTGCCGACGTCGCCGACGTCTCGCTGCAACCGAGTCCCAACGCGATCGACCGCGAGGGCGACTCGCGTCGGCTGGACGTCAGCGCCACCTTCGAAGGCGATCTTGGTTCAGTCGTCTCGCAGCTTGAGAAGAGGCTTGAGGACGTCAAGTTCGAGCAGGGCTATCACGCGGAGATTCTTGGCGAGTGGCAGGAGCGAGAGTCGGCGCAGCGGATACTGCTGGTGACTGCGGTTCTCGCCGGTGCCGCGATCTTGCTGCTACTACAAACCTCCTTCGGCAGCTGGCGCCTTGCCCTGTTGAGCTTCTTGACTCTGCCGATGGCCTTGGTGGGTGGCGTTCTCGCGGCCTTCCTCGGCGGCGGAATCGTGTCGCTGGGGTCGCTGATCGGATTCTTCACCGTCTTCGGCATAGCCGCACGGAACGGGATCTTGTTGATCAATCACTTCCAGCATTTGGAACGCGAGGAGGGCATGACGTTCGGACGGGACCTAGTTGTGCGGGGGGCTCGAGAACGACTATCACCGATCTTGATGACCTCGCTTGCCACTGGACTGGCGCTGATTCCGCTGGTGATCTTCGGCGAACGGCCGGGGCAAGAGATCGAACATCCGCTGGCGATCGTCATCGTTGGTGGCTTGGTTACCTCGACGCTGCTCAACTTGTTCGTGACTCCGTCGTTGTTTTTACGCTTTGGCAAGTCACGCCAGGAGCAGGAGCCGGAAGCGGCGGTCGCGGAGCCGGAGCCCCAGCCTGCGTAATGTGCCCTGAGCCTGGCGTACTCGGTCGCCCGGTACAAAGAAGAAGTGGGGAGATCGACCGGAGCGGCGCGCTCTGGGCGGCCACGTTGGGTAACGAGGACCCGCCCGCGCCGGGCACACTGGTCAAGATCATCAAGGTCCGCGCCAACCCGTAGACCCTCGCCGGAGGCGGGCCTAGACTCGCCTGACACTCACCACACAGCAGGGCGCCGCAGCGATCGCCGCTGCGGCGCCCTGCTGCTGACTGACCGGCCCGTGGCCCTAGACTCCGCGACATGGAGTATCGACAACTCGGCCGAAGCGGCCTTCGCGTATCAACGATCACTCTCGGCACCATGGGTTTTGGCGGCACTGGGTGGGCCACCCCTGTGGGCCAGATCGACGTAGAGGGTGCGCGCAAGCAGATAGGCCTGGCGCGCGACGCCGGCGTCAACCTGTTCGACACCGCCGACGTGTACTCCAACGGCCTGTCCGAGGAGATCTTGGGCAAGGCGATCGGCTCCGACCGCGATGAGGTCCTCATCGCGACCAAGGTACGGATGTCGATGGGTGATGGCCCGAACGACGCCGGTCTCTCCCGGCACCACATCATTCGCGGTGCTGAGGGCAGCTTGCGCCGGCTTGGTACCGACTACATCGACCTCTACCAAGTACACGAGTGGGACGGGCAGACTCCGCTCGAGGAGACGCTGCAGGCACTTGATGATCTTGTCCGGTGGGGCAAGGTGCGCTATGTCGGCTGCTCGAACTACGCCGCGTGGCAGCTGATGAAGGCGCTATGGATCGCTGACCGCAAGGCACTCACACCCTTTGTCAGCAACCAGCTCTATTACTCGCTCCAGGCCCGCGACATCGAGAACGAGATCGTGCCGCTAGCAATCGATCAAGGTATCGGCATCCTGGTGTGGAGCCCGATCGCCGGCGGGCTGCTGTCCGGAAAATACCGCCGCAGCGTTGAAGCGCCGGCTGGCAGTCGTCATCTGACTGAGTGGAGCGAGCCGCCCGTGTACGACCAGGAGAAGCTTTACGACACCGTCGAGGAGCTCGTGGCAATCGGTGCGGACCTTGGCGTCTCCGCGGCTCAGGTGGCGCTCGCGTACAGCATGGCCAAGCCTGCGGTGACGTCGGTGATCGTCGGCGCCCGGACCGAGGAGCAGTTGGCCGACAACCTGGCTGCGGCGGACCTGAAGCTGACAGAAACCCACATTGAGCGGCTGGACAAGGTCAGCGCCCAGCCGCTGCCATACCCGTTCTGGCACCACTTGAACTCCAAGGACCGCCTCAGCCCAGCCGATCTGACGCTGCTGGGGCGTCACCTCGAGAGCTGACACACTGAGCGCGCTATGCCCCATCCGGTCGTAGCCGAGCTACGAGCTCGCCGCGACTGCGTACGCCGACCTTGGCGAAGACCGACTTCAAATGATCTTGCACGGTGTTGTTGGAGATGAAGAGGCGGGTCGCGATGTGGGCGGTGGAGTGTCCTGCGATCACTTCGTGGCAAATCTCGCGCTCCCGCGTCGTCAGTCCGTACGCGACAAGTAGCAGGCCGATGAGCTGATTTCCGCTCGCAGGCTCGATCGTCACCGCAACTTGATCGTCATCTCCACCGATCAGTGGACTGGCCTCGAGAAACGCCCACTGGCCGCGTGCGTCCCGTAGCCGCGCACGAAATCCTCCAGAGCTCGCCGTGCGCGTTCCGAACGCCATGACCTGCATCATGAGCGTGAAGCGACCCGGGGCGATCTCATCCAGCCGCTGCTGCCATTCCTGCGCGGCCGCTGTTACGGCACGAGGCTCGCCGCGTGGGCCAACGACAACGATGGCCGGATGACCCCACGGCGTCAAGCAGAGCGCCTCAGAACGCACCGCCAGTCTGGTAGCGCTGGCCACGGCCGGCGCCACCGCGACGAGGAAATCGGTTTCGCGGTCGGTGAAGTCGTTACCGGCTCGCACCATGCCGGCAGCGCCCCAGCAGGTTCGGTCAGTCAGAAACATGACGCGAAGCTCCTGCTCAAGGCCCAATGGCCGCCAAACGTTGTTGAGCCGGGCGCTTCGTCTGCGGTCGCGGTCCGGCAGATCGGACAGCCGTGCCATCGGTTGCTTGCGATACGCCAAGGTGGCGAACGTATGCGGCTCGTTTCCGGTGTACTCGGCTCGGGCCAGGCGCGGCTCATACTCGGCAGGAATCCTCGCATCGCCGCTGGTCATAGTGCTGATCACCAGCGTTTCCGGGTCGATGGTTGCCCAGCAGCTGAGATCGGTTCCGACTTTGGCTTCGATCAGCCGGATTGCAGCGGCGTGCA
>DASRJV010000246.1:0-2463 GCA_035649295.1 Propionibacteriaceae bacterium | reverse complement strand
CTGCCGGGAAGACTCACCCCTGGAGAGTGATGTGCCCTCACGAACCGACGCGCAATACTCTGCGCAAACGACTGGAGGCGGAGGTTGCCGTTATGGACTTCTCGAGTTTCTTTTGGCTGCTGGTGTGGGCCTTCGTTTTGGGCTGCTATCTGGTCGTGCTGTTCCAAATCGTCGTCGATCTGTTCCGTGATGAGAATCTGAGCGGCTGGTGGAAGGCGCTGTGGATCGTTTTCTTGATCATCGTGCCGTTCTTGAGCGCGTTGATCTATGTGATTGCCCGCGGCCGGGGCATGGCCGAGCGTCATGCGGCTGCGAAGGGACCACGGGAGGAGCCCTACGTGCCGCCGACCATCATCCACATGTCTAGCCCGACCGATCAGATCGCCTCGGCTCAGACGCTGCTCGACCAGGGTGCGATCACTCAGGCCGAGTTTGACCAGCTCAAGCAGAAAGCGCTCGCGGGATCCTCATGACCACCTCCGACAGTGGCGGACCCATCGTCAAGCGCAGAACATCGGCCAAGGCCCACCGCGGCACCAAGCGGCGTTTCTCGCGGCCTGCATCCCGGCTGGCCGAGCGGTGGACCACGATCGAGGGCGTCGACGTTTTCTATCGTGAATCGCCAAGTCCGCCTGATGCGCCCGTGATGATGCATCTCCATGGGTTTGGACTGTCCGGTCGCTATCTGTTGCCGACCGCCGAAGCACTCGCCGATGAGTTCCACACATTGGTGCCCGATTTGCCCGGATTCGGACGGAGCGGTAACGCCATCGAGGCGCTTACTGTGCCGGAACTGGCGCATGCTGCGGCAGCCTTTCTTGATACTCAGGGCGTTGAGAAGGTCACTCTCATTGGCAACTCCATGGGCTGTCCAGTGATTTGTGAGTTTGCCTACTCGTATCCAGATCGGCTGGAGCGGGCCATTCTGGTCTCACCGGCCGGTGGTATTCACAATCAGCCGCTGCATCGCGCGGTGCGGCAGCTCAGCTACGACGGCCTGCGGGAGCCGGTCCGGCTGCTGCGCGTAGCAGTCCCGGACTATCTGCGGTTCGGTGTTCCGAGCACTTTCCGGATGTTTCGCGCGCTCACCCAATATCCATCGTTGGACCGGCTGCTCGCATTAGACAAGCCAATGCTGGTCGTTGCCGGAAGTCGGGACCCGTTGCTGCCGGGTCCGGCGCGCATACAAGAAGTCGCGAGCCAGCAGGAACACCATGGCATCTTTGTCGTGATCGACGGAGCGGCTCACGCAATCAACTTCTCGCACCCAGGTGAGCTGGCCAACGTCATCCGAATGTTCATGGCTGATAAGCCCATCGTTGACGATCCCAACTCGCCCGGCACCGCACGGGCCTACGAACTCCACCGAGGGCTCCACGCCCCAAAGGTCATGGTAGGGCCTGAAATTACAGAGCCGGAGTCGTAGCCAAGCCTTGATCACGAGCCGGTGAGCCCGGCAGTGAGCGCGGCGAGCTCGTACGTCGCACCGAGAGCCTGCTGTGCCGCCTCGACCGTCTGTTCACGGTCGGCCCTTTCGGCTGCCGGTACGGCGACCTGGATCTCAGCTCGCAGCCAGTCGGCCGAGGCCAGTTGGCGGGCCGCTTCAGCTGGATCTTGGCGATGCATCGCGAGCGCCGCCAGCTCGTCGCGTACGCTCGCCTCACGCCACCGGTCGCCGAGCTTGTGGTGTTCGGTGAGGCTAGCCAGCTGCATTCCGAGGGCGCGTTCGGTTTCGCCGCGGAGTCGGGCCACTACTCCAAGCTGGTTGAGCGACCAGGCGACGCCCTCCCGGAACGACAGATCCTCGCAGAGGTCGAGGCACTGGCTGAGCAGTAGCCGGGCGCCGGTGAGGTCACCTCGATAGCGCGCCGTGGTGCCCAAGTTGATCAATGCCCAGATCACCCCCTCCTGGTCACCGAGCTCGCGCATCTGGCGAAGTGCATCTGGCCCGATCGCCTCGGCTGTGTCCAGGTCCTCGCTCAACCAGGCCAGGAAGCACAAGTAATTCAGCTGGACCGCTGCATCATGATCATCTCCAGCTTCTTGAGCAAGCCTCAGTGCCTCACGATGCAACTCGGCTGACTTCTGATACCTGCCCTGCTCGCGCGCAATTGCCCCCAGCCTGCCGATCGACCAGACCAGGCCGGCCCGATCACCGGTTGCAGCAAAAAGGGTCTGAGCCTCTTCAACGAGCGGCCGCGCTTCGGCGTAATCGCACTGCAGGAAGGTAAGCGTGCCAGCCAGCACCAGTATCTGTGCCCGCAGCTCACTCGGCGCGTCCGGCCAGGCCCGCAGCGCACTCGCTGCCCAGCGCCGGCCGTCGGTATAGCGGCCCCGAAGGTAGCACCAGCGGCCCAGCGCCGCGACCGTGCGCAGAGCGATCTCTGGCTGATGCTGGATCGACCACCCGATAGCGGGCCGAATGTTGCCGACCTCGCGGTCAATGATCAACAGCCATTCGTG
>DASRJV010000245.1:0-4900 GCA_035649295.1 Propionibacteriaceae bacterium | reverse complement strand
CTCGGCGATATCGATGGTGGCCGGGTCGAGATAGTTGAGGTTCACCGAACGTACGACATCCTCCGGAATTCCTGTGGCCAGCGTGACGGTCACCCGATTCTCCTCTCCCCGCTCGGAATCCCAGGTGCCCTGACCACGCAGATGAGTGGAGTGAGCAAGATCGCCCCACGGCTGGTTCCGGAACTTCTCCCACTGACCGAGGAAGTAGTCGCGGTTGTGATACCCGATCTCGGCGATGCTGGGATGCATGACGGAGATCTGCGTGATGTGTGGTGCGTAGATGATCAATTCACCGCCGTCCGCGACGATCGGCTCGAGCTTGTAGAAGCCCTTGGCGGCGGTCCAGATGTCCTCGTACTTGGTCGGCATGATCGACAGGACCCGCCGCACCGGGTGATCGAGGTAAGTGACATGGGTCTGCGCCGAAATCTCCGCACAGGCGGCCCAAGAATCCTCGGGCGTGCCGAAGGCGGCCGCATGCAGTGTGTCGGTACCAGAGGCAACGACTAGGCAGAAGGCCAGGCGCCTCGCCGGAATCAGGCTCGCCGCCTCGTCGATCAGCGCGCGGACCGGTGTGACCCCGCGGGTCCCGATCATTTCCGCACTGGTGATCAAGGCGCCAACCCAGTGCGACAGGTTGATCAGTTCCGGCCCGGAAACCCCGGGGAAAAAGTACTTGTTGCCCCCGGAGAAGCCCACTACCTCATGTGGGAAAACCGGCCCGACGACGATCGCAACGTCGGCGTCGGCGACCTGACGGTTGATCCGTACATCGACTGCGGTGTCAGTCAGTAGCCCACCGGTAAGTTCGGCGATCCGGTCGGCGCTGATAGTGCCCACCGTGGTGAAGGTCTCGGGCAGCCAGAATTCATGATTGCGGACGTCCCACCCCGGATACGTCTGATCGAGCTCGTCAGGCGGGTATCCGAGGTGGCGCCCCAGATGCTCCTCCGACATGCCCTGATGGGTGCCGAGAGCGATGAGCACGGTGACCTGCGAGGCCCTGGCCAAGCCTTCCCGCATCGCCCGGAGCAGCAACGGCAGCGGGCATGTCCTCGTAGCGTCTGGGACCACCAGGCAGACGCGCTTGTTCTCGATCCCTGCGCCCGCGACCGCTGCCGCGACGAACTCACTCACCTGGTCCGGCTGGAGAATGTCGCCCACCCCACCGAGCACCGCGGCCTCGGTCCCAGAGATGACCCCGCGGTTAGCAGCCGTATCTGTGGTGGTCGTCATAGCGCCACTCTGCCCTGCGGCTCGGGAACGGCACAAGAACGCCAGGCCCGCCTGGTTCGTAAGATGCTGTCATTCTTCTTCCAGATCAGGTCGGATCGATGAGCTCTGGGCCGGCTATGCGCGCTGAGCCCGTCGAAGCGCGCCGCCACCCGACATGACTCAACAGGACGCGCTGGTGTGGGAGGGCGGCACTACGGTGGCTGTCCGGCCGGTCACCGTGCCCGAGTCTCGTCCCGGCTGGGTAGCGGTGGACGTCGCGTACGCCGGGATTTGCGGCAGCGACCTGCACATCGCAGACGGCGAACACAACCGTGCTCAACCCGGAATCGTCCTCGGGCACGAGTTCGTCGGCCAGCTCGCCGAGCCTTACGGCGACATGCCCGTGGGGCACCGCGTCTTTGTCAATCCGACAATTCATTGCGGGCGTTGTGAGGCCTGCCTGGCCGGACATACCAACGTCTGCCGCAGCCTCACCTTGCTCGGCATCGACCAGCCGGGAGGCATCGCGCCTCGTGCCGTCGTACCCGGCCGCAACATCTACGAGCTGCCAGCGGATATTGATCTTGTCGCAGCCGCATTGATTGAGCCCGTGGCAGTCGCGGTACACGCCGTACGACGATCGGGACTGCGCCTCGGGGACTATGCCCATGTCATCGGAGGTGGCCCGGTCGGCTGCTTGGTCGGGTTGCTCGCCTCCGCGGCCGGCGCGACGGTGACACTCTCGGAGCACTCGGCCGCGCGCCGGCAGTACGCGAGCGACCTCGGATTGATGATCGTGGAAAGTCCAGATGATGTTGATCTGGGAGCAGAAGTGGTCTTCGATGCATCTGGCCACACGTCAGTGGCAGGGGAAATGCTGCGCTGGCTGCGAAGTGCTGGTACCGCCGTCATCGTCGGTGCCTATCAGCCGGGATTGCACGGAATCGACCTATTGACGGTGATGTTCGATGAGATCACGATCATCGGAACACGCATTTATCAGCACAGCGATATCGAGGCCGCTATCGGGCTGATAGCAATGGGCAAATTGGACACGCGCCCACTGATCAGCAAGATCCTTCCGCTGGACGAAGCGGTTACCGCCATCGACAGCTTGCGGAGCGGTGGGGAAATGAAGGTGTTGATCGAGCCGAGTCGGCGCTGAGACAACATGAGAAAGAGCCGGAGGAGAAGCTGATGAACATGCCGAGGACCTATCCCGAAGGCGTCACCTGCTGGGTGGACATCGAGGAGGCCGATGTGGAAGAGGCGGCGCGGTTCTACGGTGTGCTTTTCGGTTGGACGTTCCTCGAGAGCGACCCGAAGCTCCGCTACCTCATTGCTCGACTCGACGGTCAGGATGCGGCCGGAATCGGTCAACTGAATTCCTCGGACGCTTCGGCAGCGCGCTCCCCTGCTTGGAACACCTACATCTCGGTCCGGGACATCGAGCAGGCAGCTGCTCGATTGGTGGCAGCCGGAGGCCGCATCACGGAGCCACCGTCGACCCTCGACGAAGTCGCCCTCACTGCATCCTGTGTGGACAGTGAGGGAATCCCGTTTCGTTTGTGGCAGGCCACGCGGCGGCCGGGCGCACAGGCTGCCAACATTCCCGGTGCCTGGAATTTCAGTGACCTGCACACCGTCGACCCGGATGCCTCGACCGCCTTTTACACGCAGGTGTTCGGCTGGAAGTTTGATGACATCGGTTTCGCGACCATGATTCGTCAACCCGGATACGGCGATCACCTCGCTGCGACGTCCGACCCGGGAATCCACGAGCGCCAATCTGGGGACCAGGTACCGCCCGGTTTCGCTGACGCCTTCGGTTGGCTCGCTACGACACCAGAAGCGCAACCGCCGCACTGGCACGTGACCTTTACCGTCGCCGACCGCGACGACTCGGCCGAGGCCGCCGAGCAGCTCGGTGCGACCGTGTTGTCCACTACGGACAGCGACTGGACGCGGGATGCGCAGATTCGCGATCCGCAGGGCGCGGTCTTTTCGATCAGCCAGTACTCGCCGCTCTCAGTCTGATCGATAACCGCTCGATTACCGAAAGCGAACTAGCGACCTCCAAGATCAGCGACTGCGCGTCGACCGGCCCCTTGTTGCTGGGGCTTGTCGAAATCCAACGCCCGTTTCATCCGCGACCATGTTGCGGATGATCTTGCGCACCTGAAGTGCGGCGGCGTCGGCACTGACGTTGATCTCCTTGCGAGGTCCGTCGGCATCGAGGACGTCCTGCATCGTCTGGAGGATCCGCTGCACTCTGCGGTAGTAGTCGGTGAAGATCGGCAGCAGCACCCTTCCCGCTTGCTCACCGAGTGCGAAATTCCGGCTCACTCGCCAGGCGTGCCGGGTACGGCCCGAAGAGATCGGCGTAACGGCGTGGGTGAAGCGGAAGGTGTGAACCTTCGTGTCATCTGACCCGGATTCCACATCGACGTCCCAGCGGTCTACCCACAGTCCAGGCGTCACGAAAGCGCCCTGCTCATGCTGGACGTGTTCGGCGTCGGCCGGCAATCCGAGAAGCTCCGCCTGCCAGGAAGGAATCGGCGCAGGCTCGTACGTCCGGGAGAACGAAACTGTCGTCTCGGTGACCTCCACCTCGAGCGGCGGCGGCGAGCTGCGCAACACAGGTGGCGCGATAAAGGGGTCGACGACCGCGACGTGAGTGATGTCGGCGAAGTTCTCGTGGAGCAGCAGCAGGTCGGCTTCGGTCTCCCAAACATCGCCGAGTGTCGCCCAACCTGGGTCGTTGAGCCAGGGCGTGACCGGCGGTCGCCGAAGGCCGGCCAGCGAGGGCTCACCCAACCAGGCCCACACGAAAACGCCATCTTCATGGACCGGGTATGCCCGTACCCGAGCGCCCACCGGGATCTCGCTCTGCGTCGGGACGTGGACGCAGAAGCCTCGTGCGTCGTAGACGAAGCCTGAGTAGCCGGAGATGATGTTGTCTCCCTCGATGCGGCCAAGGCTGAGCGGATAAGGCCGGTGGACGCATCGGTCCTCCAGCGCGACAGCCGTTCCATCAGTGGTGCGATATAGCACAACCCCGGTGTCGAGGGCGCGCCGACCTAGCGGCTCCCGACCGACCTCTTCGGTGGTGGCCAGCATGTACCAACAGTTGCGGGGATGGACTCGGGCGAGACTGCGGCGGGTTGGCTGGTCCAGGCTCATGGCTTCTACTCCGTCACAGATCAAGGGTCAATCGGGGGGAACGGCAGCGTGAAACGCAGACCATCATGTATTCGTTCGCGGCCTGCTCCTCCTCGTTGAGAACGGAATCGCGATGATCAACATCGCCATCGATCACCTCGGTCTCGCACGTTCCGCAGACTCCCTCCAGACACGATGCAAGAACGCTAACGCCTGCGGCTCGGATCACGTCGAGCACGGACTTGTCGGGCGGCACTTGCAAGGTCAGGCCCGAGCGTTCCAACACAAGCTCGAACGATGAGTCCGCTTCGGCGGCCGGTTCCTGCGGCTTGGCAGAGAACCGTTCCAGGTGAAGTGCGCCGGGCGGCCAGTTCTCGCAGAATTTCTCGACTGCGCTGAGGAGGCCTTCGGGACCGCAGCAATAGACCAGCGTGTCTGGGTGCGGGGTTCCAAGGACTGATTCCAGATCAAGCATGCCCATCTCGTCCTGCGGCACGATCGTCACCCGGTCGCCGTACGAGGC
>DASRJV010000244.1:0-2105 GCA_035649295.1 Propionibacteriaceae bacterium | reverse complement strand
GCGACCGAGTCGAAGCCTGCGTCAGCAGCGTCTTGGTCGGTCAGCTGCTCCTCCTCGGCTGGTGCGATCGAGGTGACTTCGACGACTCCAGCAGATGTGGTGAATCTCGACCCAACTTTGGGTCGTACCACCTCCCAGCGGCGGTACGTGCAGTTCACCCTGCCCTCGGTCAGACCACGCAGTGTGGAGGCGGTGAACAACATCGCACTCAACGAGACCGCAGCAGAGCAGCCTTGAGCCGGGCAGGATCTACCCGCCAAAAGTCGTGCTGCGCGCCGTCGACGAACGTGACAGGGACCTGGTCGGTGTAGCGCCGCTGCAGTTCCGGGTCGCTGTCGACATCAAGCACCGCGTACGCCTCGCCCATCTCGACGCAGACCGCGGCCACCTGCGCGATCGCCTCCTCGCACAGATGGCAGGCCTGCCGGGTCAGTACGACGATCCGCTCTGGCCTCGCAGCGAACGCGGTCAATGACGTCACCGCTGAGCCTCAATTCCTGTCACCAGCGGCCTCCAGGCTGTGCCGCAAGACGCCCTTCCTCACCTTCCCGGTTATTCCTCTCGGAAGGTCCTCGACCAGCCGAACCAGACTCGGGCGCTTGAACTTCGCGAGCCGATAGGCGCAGTGTTGGTCGATCGCCTCAACACTCAGGCCAGCTCCGGCCACAAACGCCACAACCTGCTCGCCAGTACGCCGGTAGGGCCGACCTACCACGGCAACCGACTCAACGCCTGGCAGTTCGCCGATCGCTTCCTCCACCTCGGCAGGATAGACATTGAAGCCATTGACGATGATCAGCTCACGGGCCCGGTCAACGATGAACAACTCCCCGTCGAGCAGGTAGCCCACGTCTCCAGTCGGAAACCAGCCGAGCTCCCCTGGCCCGCCGCGACCGTCCGGCCAGTAGCCGGCGAACAGGCTGTCACCGCGGATCCAGATCTCGCCGGGCTCGGTTTCCTCCGTGCCATCACCAATCTTGACCTCGACCCCGGGCAGCGGGCGACCGACGTGACCGTGCCCGAGCAGTTCTCCACCCACTGTGGCCGAGACACCCGGCGCCGCTTCGGTCAATCCGTATCCCTGATCGACTCTGAGTCCAGTACGCGCCGTGAACTGCTCCCGAAGATCAACTGGCAGCGGCGCGGCACCGGACACCACGGTCCTCACGGACCCGAGGCTGGCGAGGGCCTGCTCGTCTTCCAAGATCCGGCTCAGCACGGGCGGCGCCAACGGCAAGTTGGTGATGGCCTCGCCGGCCAGCACGTCTGCCAAGCCGTCGTAGCCATCCATGATCACCAAGCGGGCACCCGACTTGGCCCAGCTCCCCAGCACAGCATTCAGGCCGAATACATGAAACAGCGGCAGCATGGCTAGCACCACCGACTCGCGGTCGAGAATCCCGAGGGAGGCGACGCTGTCCAGGTGAGTCAGCAATGCGCGGTGGCTGAGCATCGCCGCCTTCGGCTCCCCTGAGGTGCCGGCGGTGTAGAGCAGGACGGCCAGCGCTTCTGGGTCCCTAGGCGAGCTCACCGGTTCGGCTGCTGCCTCAGACAACTCATCAAGCCCTCGAGGAGTGAGGTCTACCTGATGCACATTCTCCAGCGGTTGGGCTGCAGCTGTGAACAGCACCCGTGCGCCGCAGTCGTTGATCAATACGCGCAGTTCATTCGCTGTGGACTGGGGATTGATCGGCACGGCGACGTAGCCGGCGCGCAAGGTCGCGAAGTAGGCCACGACGAATTCGATGCTGTTCGGACCGACAAGAGCGATTCGATGCCCCGCAACCAGTCCGTGGGCTGACAATCCAGCGGCGACGGCGTCGATCCGGCGGTCTAGCTCGGCCCAGGTCATGGCGTGGTGCACTGGCATCGGCTGAACGAGTGCCCCGGCTCGGGGGTGGGCCTCCGCCTGCCGCGCCACAAGATCGGCAAGGTTGTTCTCCAGCTGTTCAGCGTTGAGCAACTGGACCGCTGTGTCCTCCTCGTTCACCCCGCTGAGTCTGGCACGAGAAACAGCGGAGGAGGACATTATGGTGATGACGTGATCGGACCGGACAGCGCGATTGGAAAGTCAGAGGGCACGCCCCTCGCGAACCTCGGCGAGG
>DASRJV010000243.1:0-12190 GCA_035649295.1 Propionibacteriaceae bacterium | reverse complement strand
ACCGGGATTGGCCCGAAGGTCGACGATGAGGCCGGTCTGCGGCAGCAGTCCCAGCAGCCGGATTACCTCCTCGATGAAAGCATCGTCATCGTCGAGATCAAAGGACCAGATGCGCAGGTAGCCGACCTTACGGCTGAGTGGCCGTGCGGCCAGCACGTCTTGCATCGGGGTGTCGAGCCACTCGCCGATCTCCACCTTGCCGGGACCCGCGGGGGCGGTCCGGCGTTTCCGATCACTGGCCCACAAGTCCGGCGCGAAGACGAGCTTCTTGGCGCGGCGCACGGCCTCGGCCGATGGATCGCCGGCCTGCTTGAGGGCGGCGCGCGAGCCGGGCTCAAGGGCGGTGGCCGCCTTGCCAGGCGTCAGCAGCCGCCACGGTAGCCGGATCTCGGTCTTCCGGCCCCGCTTGGTTCGGTAGCCGACGATGACCCAGTGCTCATCGGGCGGCGGGCCATAGTCCAAGGAGCGAAAGGTCAGTGATTCCAGCGCCCGAGCGCGGCGGGAGTCGGCTCTGCCTCCGGTCTCGAAATCGGCATGGCCCTCGACCGCACGGGCGAAGGGCGCACCATTCCAGGACTGGAGTTCGACGCCGGGCTGGAATTCCGGGTCCTCGATGATGTCGGTGTTGATCTTGCTAACCAGGTACCTGGGGCGCGATTCGGGTCCGTACTGTTCGACGAGGAAGGGCAGCACCGCGACCTGGTCTCGCAATGTCGAGGGTCCGATGTAGCGGGTATGCGCATCACGCAGCCCGGTGATGATCGTGCTCACCGCGCGATTGAACTCGGTGTCGGACAGGTCGGCGGCCCTGCGCCGCAGCAGCGTGAGAGCTTGCACAGGATCGCTCGCATACGCTGCCCGCTTGGCCGGGAGGTGGGCGTACGCGCCGCTGACTGAGGCGATCAAGGTGTCCAGGACCTGGAGTCGCTGGCCGCCGTCGAGGTCCACGGACCGTCGAGTGCCGGACTCGGCCAGCGCGGCCGAGAGCAAGATGCCACGTCGGGCGTGTCTGATCATCTCAGCAGACCGTGACGCGCCGTTCATGATCACTCCTTGCTATCGCAGGTAGTACTCACGGAGGCCATCCAGTACGCCGGCGTGGAAGCCGCGTTCAAGAATCGAGTCAATCCACTCCTTGTCATGGGTCAGCGACTGCAGCGGTGGGATGACCAGCTCATTGAGGTCCTTGGGCAGCCCGCCAACCGGCGCCAGCCCGGTTGGCATGTCGAGAGCCAAGCGGAGCGGTGCTTCTCGATCGTCGAGCCGACCCGCCCACCGGGCGTACATCGCATTCGCTGCCTCCACCTCCCGTTTCGGGTGGGCTCGTACCTCCTCCATCCTGTCGATGACTTCGGACCACTCCCAGGCCTTGGTCGCATCGCTCGGCTGGCTCAGTGAGAGCTGCATGGGGCGGCTGCCAACGGTGAGTGTGGTCACAGTGCTGGCACCTGACATCAGGTCCGGGGTCCCGTAGCGGCGCTGCCCGTCGATGACGACCAACTCGACGTCCTCCTCAGTTGCTTCGACGATGGTGCGGAAGGCGTCGGCTCCGCGCTTGGCGTTGATCACCACAAGGTCGGCCTGTGCCCCGCCCTCCAGGCGGCCGAGCTGGCGCCCCCAGGCGCGGGCGAGCGTGTCTCCCGGCACGCAGGTGGCCATCATGACCAGATCGCGGTCGCTCAGGGACCAGCCCAGGTGGTCCGCGGTGAGTCGCGCCGACTTCAGCTCGCCGAGGACATTCTTGGTGCCCGAGGGCGCCCAGTCCGAGCCGAGACAGACGTTGATTCCCACCGCGCGGGCAGCCGGTACATCGGTCGTCTGCCCGTAAAGCCACAGGTTGGAGAAGGGCGACCAGGCGATCGCACCGGGCGACTGCCAATGTGCATAGACCGCGGGGTCGACGGCATTGGTGTGGACGGCGATGAACCGTGGTTGCAGGCAGCCGGCGGCCTCGGCATCGGTGAACTCCCGCGCCACGAGGCTGCCTCGCTGGCCCTCGGAGCAGTGATAGATGAAGGCAGAGCCGGAGCGCATCTTGTTGGCACGTTCGGCGAGGGCGGCCGGCTTCGCGGTGAGCACCGAGGCGTAGATCAGATTGGAATTGCGCGACCCGAAAGTCTCATCCTCGATGTTGCGGACCAGCCAGCCATCCCGCGGCCGGTTCTTGGGAGGAGAGCCCTGGATGGATGTGGTGCCACCGACAATGGCCTTGGCCTCGACGTAGGCCAGCAGTTCCTGCGGGCATGCGGTGATCAGCGCGTATGCCGGCCAGGTGGTACTGGCTGCGTACGTCTCGGCTCTTGTCCAGGAGTTGTGATGAGCAAATGGGATCTTCTGTTCCGGTTCTGTCCACAGCGGCAAGGTGTTGTAGGCGAGATGGTTGTGCAAGTCGATAAGTCCCGGCATCACCAGCGAGCTGCCGACATCAATGACCTGTGCACCGCCCGATCCGGGTGGCCCGGCCTTTGCGCCCTTGGTGACTGCCGCGACGGTGCCGTCGTCGCCCATCCAGACCCGGCCGGTGAAGACCGCGGCATCGTTCGGGGCCACTGCGCGATCGGATGACAGCGGCACAATTCGACCGCGGATGGCCCACATAGGTCATACGCCGAAATGCGCGGCGAGCACCGAACGGTAGCGCTCCATGATCTCAGTGGCGGCATGCTGGTCAGCATCCGTCGGCTCATGCTTGCTGATCACCGGCACCGGCCAGTCTGGGAGAGTGCCGGTGGATGCCCAGGCAGCTTGGCGGGCGGAGCCGACAGCAACACTTTCGAAGGTGTCGGTGACCACGATGGGCAGCCCGAAGACCGCCGTAGCGATCTTGCGAACCGCCTCCGACTGCGATGCGCCGCCAGTGAGAGTGATGGAAGAGATCTCGCCGGTCTGCTCCCGCAGGACGTCGACCCCATAGGCAAGGCTCCAGAGCACGCCCTCGATGGTGGCACGGGCAATGTTCGCCGGAGTCATGTTCGCGAGGGTCAACCCGAGGAGCTGGCCGCGGGCGTCGGGTAGGGGTGGGGTGCGCTCACCCTCGAGGTATGGCACAAAGATGACCCCTTGACTGCCTGGCTCGGCGCTCAGCGCAAGCTGGCTCAGCTCAGCCAGCGTCACACCCAGCACCTCTGCGGTCGCGACCAGGTTCCGGGCGCCGTTGAGGGTGCACACCAGTGGCAGGAACTCGCCAGTCGCGTCAGCGAAGCCGGCAACCGTTCCCGTCGGTTCGTGTGTTTGTCGATGGCTCTTGGTGAAGGCGGTGCCGCTGGTGCCCAGCGAGACGATGGCGTTGCCAGCCGTCACGTCGAGGCCTAATCCGCCCGCCATGTTGTCGCCGGTGCCCGGTGCAATGGCGATGCCGTCCGCCGTATGGCCGATCACCTCGTTCGGCGCGGCGACGCGTGGCAGCTCAAGATCATGACCAAGTGCCAGCTGCACGAGGTCGTTGCGGTAATGGTTGGCCGTTGCGTCGAAGTAGCAGGTGCCGGAGGCATCCCCGCGGTCGGTGGTCGGCGCGAAGCTGCGATTCCCGATCTGCCAGCTCAGCCAGTCATGCGGGAGGACCACGGCAGTGGTCCGCGCGGCGTTGTCCGGCTCCGCCCGAGCGAGCCACCTGATCTTGGAGACTGTCATGGAAGCGACCGGGACTGAGCCCACCGCGTCGGCCCACACCGTGGCCCCTCCTAGCTCGGCGATCAGGTCTTCGGCATCGGGGGCGGACCTGTTGTCGTTCCACAGCAGGGCATCTCGGACGAGCTCACCATTTTCGTCAAGGGTCACCATGCCGTGTTGCTGGCCGCCTACGGCGAGCGCAGACACGCCATCAAGGAGGCTGGGGTCGGCCGTGGCCTCCTGATAGGCCGCCAGCCAAGCGGACGCCGGCACTTCGGTGCCGGAAGGATGTGAGGCTCGTCCGCTGCGCACGATCGAGCCGGTTTCAAGATCGCAAACCACGATCTTCACCGACTGCGTGGACGAGTCGACTCCAGCGACTAGTGTCATGAGGTCCCTCCGACGGTGATAGAGATACCGCGTTCCAAGAACGGCTGCAAGACGGCCTGGCTGGGAGATCCGGCAACGGCAATCGAGTCGATCTGTTCGAGCGAGGCGAACTGAACGAAAGCCGAGACGCCCAGGGTATCGACGCCGGCCAGCGCGATTACCCGTTCGCCTGATGCCACCTCAACCTGCGACACGGCGGCGGCAGCCGGAGTCGCCTGGGCCAGCCCACGCTCCACGCTTATTCCTGCCGGACATACCACGCTCACGTCCACGTGCAATCGTTCCATTTCATGAACTGCCCAGTCGCCCTCTTGTGCCCGAGTGATTGGCGACACCGTTCCACCGATGTTGTAGATCTCCAGCCGGCTGGCCCGAGACAGCACGATGGCCGCGTCGAGTGAGTTGGTGACGATCGTGAGGCCGCGTTTATCGGGTGGGGAGCCGACGATGACCTGCGCCACAGCCAGTGTCAAGCTGCCGGTCCCGAGCAGGATGGTTCCACGGCGTGGCAGGTCTCCCCAGATCCGAGTGGCCAGATCAAGGTGATCCTGTGCGGTCGGGGGCTGGCTGTTGCGGACCGCGAGCGGACTGGCGACGATGCGTACCGCACCGCCGTGCACGCGCTGCAGCTTGCCTGCGCTCTCCATGGCCCGGAGATCGCGCCGGATGGTCTCCTGGGCAACACCGAGTCGGTTCGCGATGTCGACAACATCCACCCGTCCATCGGCGGCCAGCAGGTCGGTGATCGCCTGGTAGCGAGCCGCGGCTTGTGCGTGCTGGACGGTCATGATGCCCTTCGAGCTCGTCGTAGCCTCGCCGGCTACAGCAGTTCCATTGATTCCCTTGCGTGTGGTCTGATCTGTACCTTTCGCCCGGTACCGGCACGAAAAGTCTCGATCGCCTTGCCGTAGTCGGCCAGGGCGTAGGCATGACTGACCATCGCTTTGGCGTTGAGGGCGCCTGCGACGAACATATCCATTGCCCGCGCATACGAGTGCAGGACTTCCATCGAACCGACGACAGTCAGCTCGTCGTTGTAGATGCGGAATTGCGAAAACCTGGCCTGTGCGTCACTAGGTGCCACACCGAATTGCTGGAAAGTTCCGCCGCGGCGTACCCGGTGCAGGCCGTCCTCGACCGCCTCCACTGCGAGCTGGGCCATGATCAAACCCATGGTGCCCGCGCCGTAGATCAAGTAATGCGCGCCCAACAGGCGCGGCAACAAGTCGTAGGCATGAATGGCGCAGGATAAAGGTTCGATCAGTGCGGCCAGAGCAAGATCAACAGAACTCGGCAGTCGATGCAGGTTCTTGGCTGGCGAGCGGACCAGCTCGGCGGTAGAGCCGTCCGATCGCGCCACCCCGGGCACAGGATCGGGCACCTCAGTCAGCGAGAACTCACCCGGTCCCGAGAAGACGATGGCGCGCACTACCGCCTCCTGCTTGTGGGGCGTGGGAATGTCACAGGCACACCTTGTAGGCGTTGACCGAATCTCTGCAAAAGATCTTTGAATCGCTTCTCTTACGGAGGCTAGCGCAGCTCTGGTTGGAGGTCTAGTGTCCGAGTCGTGCGGTCCAATGGATCGGGCTGCCCGTTTGCGTGTCACCGACGCTCCTGCTTCACATTCGGTCATCCGTGTGAAAATGGTGCCGGAAAGGCAGCCATGACGATGTATCCGCCCGAGCGGCAGCGGGCGATCACCGATCTGTTGATCCAGCACGACGGCCGACGCGCCACCGTGACGCAGATCAGCGAGCAGCTCAGGGTCACGACCGAGACGGTACGCCGCGATCTTGATGTGCTGGAGCGGCGTGGCGTGCTACGGAGAATCCGGGGTGGCGCCGAACTGATGGATTCCACACCGTTCGAGCAGGCGCTCGCGGCGCGGCATGCCGAGCAGGTCGAGGACAAGCTCGTTATTGCTCGCAGGGTGGCCGAGGAGCTTCCGCGAGACGGTGTCGTGGTGCTCGACTCTGGTTCTCTCACGTTGTTCTGCGCCCAGGCGATGCCGAAGGATCGTGATCTGGCTGTGGTGACCAACAACCTTCCGGCGGCTCAGTACCTGGCCGAGTACGACAACCTCCGCATCTTCACGCTTCCGGGAACGATTAGGGGTCTGACCTCGGCTGCTGTCGATGCTTGGACCAGCCGGCGGCTCAGCACCTTGACTGTCGATTTGGCGATCATCGGCGTCAACGGCATGACTCCGACACACGGCCTGACGACGACAAACCCGGAGGAGGCGGCCACCAAGCGAGCCATGCTGCTCTCGGCTCGGCGGCGGGTCGTACCAGTGATCTCCGGCAGGATTGGCAGAAACTCGTTCTGCTCGTTCGCCGCGGTCAACGAGGTGGATCTGGTGATCACTGATGCCGGGGCGAATAGCGAGATCGTGAGCGAGCTGGCGGCCGCCGGCCCCGAGGTCGTCATCGCCGAACAACTTGATGTGGCCTGAGCTTGCGTTGATGTACCCGCATCACATGACACCATTGGCGGATGGCAGAGCAGGGGCGGCCGGATCGCCCACGGCGCGGAGCCGGCCGGCACAGTCCGCGCAGTGAACCGTCGGGGCGGACCCGACGGCCTGCTGAGGTCGCGCGGCCTGGCCTTGCGCGTCCCAGGAACGAGCCTGCTCTTCCCGAGGATGCGGACTCGCGTTCTTTGCATCCGGCTGTGCGCGCTGAGCTGCGCAGCCTGCCGAAAGATCTTGCCGAGATTGTCGCCGCTCATCTGGTAGCAGCGGGACGCCTCATCGACGATGACCCTGAGCTGGCGTACGCCCATGCTGAGGCTGCGCGCCGGCGTGCTGCCCGACTGCCGATCGTCCGCGAGGCGGCGGCAGAGACGGCCTACGCCGCTGGTCGTTACGACGTCGCGCTGAGCGAGTTCCGTGCGCTGCGGCGCATGACGGGGAGTCAGGACTATTTGCCGGTGATGGCAGATTGCGAACGTGCTCTTGGTCGCCCGCACAATGCTCTCAAACTGGCACGCGAAGCCGATCGGCTCGGGTTGGACCCTGCGCTGCGGATCGAAATGATCATCGTTGAGGCAGGCGCGCGGCGCGATCTGGGCCAGGATCCCGAAGCGCGTCGGATTCTGGAACGCGCAGTTGGCCTGGCGCGACCTGAGAGCATTTCACCGCTTGCCGTAGCCAGGCTGCGCTACGCCTACGCCGACGCGCTGCTCGCCGCAGGCCGGGAGTCTGAGGCGCACCAGTGGTTTGCGGCAGCGGTGACGCTCGATCATGATCATGAGACTGATGCCCGGCAGCGCCTCGACGAACTCGATGGATTCTTGATCGACTACGACGAGGACGACGGGACGGACAACCAGTCAGTACCCGGCCCGGGGTCGAGCAGTCACGAATGAGCGCAGCTGGTGCAGTCATCGACTCCTACGATGCAGTGTTGTTCGATCTTGATGGCGTCATCTATCTGGGGCCGATTGCCGTGCCCGGCGCCGCAGAAGGTATCGCACAGCTGCACGACCGTGGCACCAAGATCGGGTTCGTCACCAACAACGCGGCGCGCCCGCCGATCGCGGTCGCCGAGCATCTTGTTGAGCTTGGAATTCCGGCGACCGCCGCCGATGTCGTCACCTCAGCACAGGCCGCTGCACATCTGCTGGTCAACCGTTTCGGTGCAGGTGCCAGAATCCTCGCCGTCGGGGGAGCTGGGGTGGCCGCCGCACTCGGCGAGGCAGGTCTGGTCGCGGTGCATTCCGCGGATGATGATCCGGTTGCGGTGATCCAAGGTTATGGGTTCGACCTGCAGTGGCAGGAGCTCAATGAGGCTGCGATCGCCATTCATCGCGGCGCGCATTGGGTGGCCACCAATGTGGACCCAACGCGGCCGACCGATCGTGGTCTGGTGCCCGGAAACGGCGCTGCGGTGACCGCCGTGAGGATGGCCGTGCGGGCCGAGCCGGAAGTGGCTGGCAAGCCGTACCGGCCGCTGTTGGACGACACAGTCGACCGACTTGGGGCCCAGCACCCGTTGTTCGTGGGCGATCGCCTCGACACCGACATTGCCGGTGCGGTCAACGCGGGACTGGACAGCATGCTCGTGCTCTCAGGAAGTCATCGGGCCGAGGAACTTCTCGCAGCCGCGCCTGGACAACGACCTACCCATGTAGGAGACGATCTTCGCGCGCTTTTGAGTCCGGCGCTGGTCGTCACCCACACCAATAGTGAATTCCGTTGTGGTCAGGCGACCGCATCTGCAGCGGACGGCCGGTTGATCGTCGACAGCCATGGCTCGACCCGGATCGAAGCGATATGGGCTGCGGCGCACGCCACGTGGTGGACAGTTGATCATGGATTGGTGCTTGATTGGAGCGATGTGCTGGAACGGATTCAGGAGCCGCTGCGGTAACCTCCATGAGGCGGCAGAAAGGGCTCAGACGTGGCCGAGGCATTTCAGACCTACATCAACATGGTGAGCGGTGTAACCAAGAGCACCCAGGCGAAGGCTGCAGCCACCGCCCGGGCGCTGCTGAAGCAAGCCGGCCTGGAGGACGTTGCTGCAGAGACCAGCGAGCGAGTCACCAAGCTGGCCGAAGAGATCATGAATGCAAGTCGCGCCAATCGGGAGCTGTTGCAGCACTACGTCACGACTGAGGTCGACAAGGCCGCCGCGCGGCTCGGCTTCGCGCGAGCCGAGGAAGTGCAGGCGCTGCGGGATGAGATCGAGAGCTTGCGGTCAGAACTCACGGAGACCAAGGCGAGTACGGCCAAATCCGCGCCTGCGAAGAAGGCTGCGACGAAACGTGCTCCTGCCAAGAAGGCGGCCGCCAAGATGACGCCCACCAAGAAAACCGCGACGAAGTCTGCCGGTCCGAAGCCGCCGCGTAAGTCCGCTGCAAGCGCCAAGCGCGCCTCGCAGGCAGGGGAAAAGTGACCGAGCCGAACGAGATGACCAACCCCCCGCTGACGGGGAACGTCACAATCGACGACGCACTGCGCGGGTTGGCTGACCTGGCATCGGCACCACTTTCCGATCATCATGATCGGCTGGCGAAGGCTCACGAAGCATTGCATGAGGCACTGGACCCACCTGAAGATCAATCTGAGCATGCCGAGCGACATTGATTTGTGACTGAGCGCCTTGATCTCGAGCTGGTCAGGCGCGGGCTGGCCCGCTCCCGTTCTCACGCCCAGGCCATGATCAACGCCGGTCAGATCCTGGTCGACGGCTCGATTGTGCGGCGGGCCGGAGAGCAGGTCGCGCCGTCGGCTGCGATTGCTGCTCCGGAAGATCGCTACGTTTCGCGTGGGGCGCACAAGCTCATCGGCGCGCTCGATGACCTCGAGCTCAGCGTTGCCGGGCGAGCCCTCGATGCCGGCGCCTCCACAGGAGGTTTCACGGAGGTTCTGCTGGCACGCGGCTGCCAGGAGGTATTCGCCGTCGACGTCGGTAGCGATCAGCTGGCGCCGGCGCTGCGAGCCGATCTGCGGGTTCGGGTGCGGGAACAAACGAACCTCCGAGACATTCGGCTCGACGATGTCGGAGGCTTTCCAGTCGATCTTGTTGTCGCCGACGTCTCGTTCATCTCACTGAGATTGCTGATAGGACCACTGGTCTCGGTGACTCGAGACGACGGCTGGCTGTTGTTGCTGGTCAAGCCGCAGTTCGAGGTAGGCCGTGAGCACCTGTCCAAGGGCGGCGTGGTGCGCGAGCCGGCGGATCACGCGCGGGCAATCTCAGGCGTGATCACAGCTGCCGCTGAGTATGGCTGGCATGGCGTGGCTGCGGTCCCCAGCCGACTGCCGGGTGCCGCGGGCAACCGCGAGTTCTTCGTTCTGCTGCGCCGAACCGAATCTGTGCCGGACCTCGATCTGACTGCGATCGTCAACACATAGGCTGTGGCAGGTGACCAAGGCCTCAGCCGAAAGGGATGGCCAGCCGATCGAGCGACGCCCGGGTACCGCACGCCGCGTCGCGGTGCTGACCCACATGGGCCGGCCTGCCGCAGTCGAAGCCGCAACCCGTTTGGTGGAGGGTCTCAACGCGGCAGGCATCGTCTCCGCGCTACCAGCCAATGACCTGGCCGCACTCGACCCCGGGCTTGCGCACGCCATGGTCCCACTCGCCAAGCCAGTCAGGGCTGAGGACGGGATTGAGCTGATGGTGGTGCTAGGAGGCGACGGGACGATCCTGCGGGGCACCGAATGGGTGGTGGCCAGCGAGATTCCGCTGCTCGGAGTCAATCTGGGGCATGTCGGCTTTCTGGCCGAGGCAGAGTCGTCAGAGATCGACACCATCGTCAAGCATGTCGTCGACCGCTCCTACACCGTGGAGGAGCGCTTCACCATCGACGTCACGCTCCGTGATTCCAAGACCTTCAAGTCGGAGTGGTCTTCGTACGCGATCAACGAGGTTTCGATCGAGAAGGCGGCACGGGAGCGGATGCTCGAGGTGCTGGTAGAGGTAGATGGCCGGCCGCTTTCGCGGTGGGCCTGCGACGGGATGCTCGTTGCAACTCCCACCGGCTCGACTGCGTACGCCTTCTCGGCCGGCGGGCCGGTGATCTGGCCGGGAGTGGATGCGCTCCTGGTGGTACCGCTGAGCGCCCATGCGCTGTTTGCACGACCGCTGGTGCTCAGCCCTACCTCCACCGTTGTAGTCGAGGTTCTCGACGTGTCTCCGACCCATGGGGTGGTGTGGTGCGACGGCCGCCGTTCGGTCGAGTTGCATGCAGGCATGGAGATCGAGGTGTCCCGAGGAAAGCAGCGGCTGAGATTGGCCCGCTTGTCACAGGCGCCCTTCACCGACCGATTGGTCCAGAAGTTCGGTCTCAGGGTCGAGGGCTGGCGAGGGTTGGCCGATCCAGCTATCACCATGATCGACACTCCTGCATGATCAGCGAACTTCGCATTGCAGACCTGGGTGTGATCAAAGACGCGACGATGGGTCTGCATCCGGGCCTGACCGTCGTCACTGGAGAGACCGGCGCGGGAAAGACGATGGTGGTCAGCGGGCTGGGTTTGCTGCTCGGTGGCCGAGCAGATCCGCGCTCGGTTCGCCGCGGGTCAGAGCGGGCTCGCGTGGAAGGCCGATTCAAGATCGAAAAAGCTGCGCTGCTGGAGCGGGTGAGCGAGCTGGGCGGGGAGCTGGATGACGACGAGCTGATCGTGGCACGTCATGTAACAGCGGCCGGGCGTTCCCGTGCGTACCTGGGCGGTGCCCAGGTACCGGCCGGTGTCTGTGCGGAGCTTACGGCCGAGCTGGTCAGGATCTATGGCCAGGCGGAGCAGGAACGGCTCACCGAGGCCGATCGACAGCGGGAGCTGCTAGATCGGTTTGCCGGCGCCGCGGTACTCGAACCGCTCGCCCGGTATAGCGATCTCTGGTCGGAGGATCGCGCCGCCCGGACGCAGCTGGCTCAACTCCGGGCCGAAGCCCAAAGCCGCGCCCGCGAAATCGATCTACTGCGTTTCGGCCTGGAAGAGATCGAGCGAATCGGACCCACATCCGGGGAGGATGTCGCCCTGGCGGCAGAGGCGATCCGGCTGCAGTCCGCGGATGATCTGCGGGAGTCGGCGCAGTCGGCTGTTCACGCGCTCGCCGGCCCCGAGGATGAGGCTGGGGGTGCGCTGGCGATGCTGTACGCGGCGCGCAAGGCATTTGAATCAGCGGTCTCCCGGGACGCCTCAGCGGCGTCGCTGGGTGCTCAGCTGGCGGAGGCGAGCTACCAGCTCACCGATCTGACAGCCGATGTTGTGCGATACCTGGAGGGCTTGGACAGCCAGCCGGGGCGCCTGGAGCAGATCGCCGAACGCCGGGCCCAGCTCAATACGCTGACCCACAAGTACGGCACCACATGTGACGAGGTCTTGCAGTGGGCTGCGGAATCAGCTGTCCGACTTACCGGGCTCGAACAAAGTGACGAGCGCATCGCCACCTTGGAAGAGCGACTCGAGGGCTTGAGTACCGAGCTCAAATCTTTGGCGGCTCAGATCAGCATCGCTCGGCGCGGCGCCGCCGCCAGATTCAGCGAATTGGTGCTCGTCGAGCTCGCCGCACTGGCGATGCCGCACGCGCGGCTGAGATTCGAGGTGGCTGGTGCCGATCTCGGCCCGGCGGGTGCCGACCGAGTGGACCTGATGTTTGCTGCCAACCCCGGCAGCGAGCTCCGCAGCCTGGGCCGAGTCGCATCGGGTGGGGAGTTGTCACGAGTTCGGCTGGCGCTA
>DASRJV010000242.1:0-7347 GCA_035649295.1 Propionibacteriaceae bacterium | reverse complement strand
GTTAGTGATGACGCTGCATCCCGGCGTACGTCGCAACCATCACCTGCCCACCTTTGAAAAGTACGGCGCCGACGTCGGGACCGACATTCCAGTGCAGATGGAGTTCACCGATGCGCTGCGCCCGATGTTGATGCGCTATGGCACCCATCCCAACTTCCAGCTCGTGATCTTTACCATCGACGAAATCGTCTACTCCAGAGAGATCGGGCCGCTCGCTGGCTTCTACCCCTCTGTCTATGTCGGCGTTCCCTGGTGGTTCATCGACGCGCCCGAGGCGATCCGCCGCTTCCGTGCCGCGATCACCGAGACTGCTGGCTTCGATAAGTCCTCCGGCTTCATCGATGACACGCGCGCCTTCTGCTCTATTCCGGCTCGGCACGACATGTCGCGGCGACTTGACGCAGGGTTTGTTGCGCACCTGGTAGCCGAGCACCGGCTTGCTGAGGATGAGGCCATGGACGTCGTGCACGACCTGGTCGTCACCTGTCCAAGGAAGGCGTTCAAACTATGACCACCGCCAACGAGGTTCCCCGTCTGTCCCGTTCGCTACCCGGCACGCCGCCAGCAGCGCCTGTCCGAATGGTCCACCTCGGTGTCGGCAACTTCACCCGGGCCCATCAGGCCTGGTACACAAACCACAGTCCGGATGCCGACCAGTGGGGTATCGCCGGCTTCACTGGTCGCCGACGCGACACCGCAGACGCCCTTGCTCCCCAGGACGGCCTCTACACCTTGATCACCCGCAGCGGCGAAGGCGATACTTTCGAGCTGATCGGCGCACTCTCGGCGGTACATGCCGCTTCCGATCATGGGGCACATCTCGACTACCTGAGCCGGTCGGAGGTTGCGGTCGTCACCATCACAGTCACCGAGGCCGCGTACCTACGCGGCGCCGATGGGCATCTTGACGCTGGCCTAGACGTCATTGTCTCCGATCTAGAGGCCTTGCGGTCTGATCCCAGAAACCCTGTCGCCTCGCTGCCAGCCAGACTGGTGGCAGGGTTGGTCGCCCGGCGCACCTCAGGAGCATCAGCGCTCACCATCCTGTCCTGCGACAACCTCCCGGAGAACGGTGCCGTGACAAAGACGGTGGTCCAAGATTTCGCAGCGCTAGTAGACGAAACCCTGGGCGACTGGATCAACTCCCAGGTCGATTTCGCCACCTCGATGGTGGACCGAATCACCCCACGCACTACAGACGAGGATCGGGCGTTGGTGCAGCAAGCCTGCGGGTATGTCGACGCATATCCCGTAGCGACTGAGCCTTTCAGCGAGTGGGTGATCTCTGGTGGATTCCCGGCCGGTCGGCCGCGCTGGGAAGAAGCAGGTGCCACCATCGTCGCCGACGTTGAACCCTTCGAGCAGCGCAAGCTTTGGCTGCTCAACGGGTCACACTCGATGCTCGCCTACGCTGGCAGCATCAGGGGACACTCCACGATCGATGAAGCCATCGCCGATCCGAGCTGCCGGTCCTGGGTGGAGATGTTCTGGGATGAGGCGAGCCGCCATCTGAGCCTCCCGGCCGCAAACATCGCCGAGTATCGGGAAGCACTGTTGGCGCGGTTCTCCAACCCTCGGGCCGGCGATCAGCTGGCTCGCATAGCAGCGGATGGGTCAACCAAGTTAGTGGTACGCACGCTGCCGACGATTCGCGCCGAGCGCTCTGCAGGACGAGTGCCCATCGGCTGCGGCACCACCATTGCCGCCTGGATCCTGCATTTGCGCGGGTTGGGCGCTCCGATCAATGACTCAGGAGCTGCTGCTGCTGAGAAGGCAGCCAATTCCGGTGAGCTGCGAGAGGCCGTACCTGCGGTCTTGGACGTTCTCGAACCTGGGCTTGGCAGCGACAGGGATTTCGTCGACGCTGTTATTCGTCAAGCCGGCGCCATCCAGTCCCAGTGATATGAACACCCGTACTACTGAGGTCATCATCGGCGTCGATGTCGGTACGACCGCAGTGAAGGTAGCGGCCTTCGCCGTCAACGGTGCGGCTGCCGAGCTGCCCAAGGCGCTCCGCGAGTATCCGCTCGAACAACCCCAGCCGGGTTGGCAGGTGCAGGAGCCGACAATTGTGCTTTCGGCCATCGATAGCGCAATCGCTGACTGCGTTGCTCAACTGCGAGATGCCCAAGTGCTGGCGCTCTCCCTCTCCACTGCAATGCATGGTCTGATCGGGCTTGATGCTCAGTACCGCCCATTGACACCCTTGGTGACCTGGGCCGACTCGCGTGGGCACTTAGAAGCGCGGGAACTGCGCAAGCAGGGGCTCGCGCGTGGGCTATTACACCGCACCGGTACCCCCGCGCATCCGATGAGCCCGCTGGTCAAACTGATCTGGTTTAGTCGCCACGAACAGCGGCTCGTGCGCCAGGCGCGCTGGTGGGTGGGCCTCAAGGACTACGTACTACACCACCTCACCGGCGAACTGGTCACCGAGCTGTCAAGCGCATCAGCGACTGGACTGCTCGATCTGAAGAGCCGGGAGTGGGACGCTCAATCACTGGATCTGGGCGGGATCGAGGCCGACCAGCTGCCGCCGGTGTTGCCCACTACCACGGTGCTCAAGCTGAGCGAGGAAGCAGGACAAAGGATCGGCCTGCCTGGCAGTCTGCCTGTCGCTGTTGGAGCCGCTGACGGTCCGCTGGGCAACCTCGGCACGGGCGCGATTGTTCCAGGTGTGGCGGGCCTGTCCCTGGGGACCAGTGGCGCAGTTCGGATGGCGGTGCCAGAGCCGAGCTTCGACGCGGAAGGACGGCTGTTCTGCTATGCACTCACCAATGACCTGTGGGTCATCGGCGGTGCCATCAGCAACGGCGGCATCACGCTGCGGTGGGCTGGCGAAACGTTCGCGCCGGATCTGGTCGCCGAAGGCCACGCCGACGTTGACGTCCTCAAACTCGCGGCCCAGGCAACCCCCGGCAGCGACGGACTATTGATGTTGCCGTACGTGCTCAGCGAGCGTGCGCCGCTGTGGGATCCTGACCTTTCCGGTGCCTTTCTGGGAATCCGGGCCCATCACAGCCGGAGCCACTTCATCCGCGCTGCGCTGGAGGGCGTTTGCCTGCAACTCTCCACAATCGTGGACTCTTTGGACACGGTCGATCATGTGGAATCTATCCGTGCGACGGGAGGCCCCTTCCGTTCGGAGTTGTGGCGTCGAGTGATGGCGGCCACGCTTGCGCGGCCGATGTCGGTTCAGGCCGGGGCCGGTGGTACGGCGCTAGGGGCAGCTGCCCTTGGCTGGTATGCGCTCGGTGGAGCCCCGACCCTCGGCGAAGCGCTTGCTGCCGTTGGTGGATCAGACCAGGACCCGAGCGCTGCGACCGTGCCCGTGTCGCAGTCAGATGTCGCCGCCTATGCCCAGCTACGGTCGAGCGTGCAATCGCTGATCCACGGTTATGAAGAGGTTGCGGCGATGTTCGCCTCTTCCTCCCGCCCTACCCCTCAGGACTACTGAGCACACGGCAGCGGCTGCTGGCAGAGTCAAACTCAGCCACGCCATCGATCCGCTTGTGCTGGCCGTCGATATCGGTTCCACCGCAAGTCACGGCGATGTCTACGACGCAGCGGGACGTCCGGTCTGGGGCGGCCGCGAGAAGGTTCCGCACCACTTCACGACCCGTGATGATGGCACCTCACAGATAGATCCGGATCAGATTGTCGGGGGAAGCGCAGCAGATCATCACTGCCTTGGCCACTGACCGGCGGGTGGGACGCATTGGCGGTGTGGCTTTGACACCGGATCAGGAGCTGTTGGATATCTGCGGTGTACGCGACGAGCAGCTGTCCGAGGTCCGCGATCCCGACCAGCCGATCACCCAGTCGACGCTGCCATACGCCGCAGATGGCCGGCTCTGGCGGGAGCAGCTTGGTGCCCGGTGGTCTCCGACGGCTTCTCCAGCAATATGGGCGCCGGCGCTGTCGATGAGTCGGCCGTCGCCGCCTCCGTAGCCACTAGTGGTGCTATGCGGGTTCTCGTGTACGGCATCCCCGACGAAATACCGTCCGGACTCTGGTGCTATCGCGTCGACGGCTCGCGCTCGCTGTTGGGTGGCGCTGTTAACGATGTCGGCCGTGTCGTCAGCTGGTTGGAGTCCACGGTGCGGTTCCAATCCGAGGACGACTTCAACCTGATTCTGGCTGCGGCACCGCAGGCCAGCACCCCGATGGTGCTGCCTTACTTCTCCGGAGAGCGCAGCACGAGTTTGGCGGCCGACGCGCGGGTAGTCTTCGCAGGAGTCTCCGCAGCCACGACGGGCGCGATGCTCTCCCGCGGAGCGATGGAAGGCGTGGCGATCTCTTACGCCAGGATCGCCGGACAACTGCAATCAGTGGCCGGTCAACCGCAACGGATCCTGGCAAGCGGCCGGGACTTGCCGGCCTGGCTCCAGATACTCGCAGACGTGCGCGAGGCGCCTGTCATTCCAGTAACGATCAAACGCTCCACACTGCGCGGTACCGCTGTGATTTGCGTTCGATGTTATGGCGCCAGAGGTAGCTCGTACGGCTTCGGCTACCGGTGAGATCCGACAACCTGTCGCCGATCGAGCTGCCTCGTACAGAGCTCGCAAGCAGGATTACCAGGCTCTGTACGAGGCAGCGATCGCGCTGGCCGGAGCGGAGCCCGGCCACAGTCGGGCATCGGTGGTCGTGCCAGCTCGCCGCTGCGGACGGCAACTTCTGGCAAAAGATTGCGGGGTGATAGCAACCATGACTGAATGCATATGTGACTGCCGAGCCACACCCGGACCTGACCGCCGCTCCGTATGGATTGGACGCGGAAGCGATCGCTTGGGTAGAGAGCACCATCGACTCGATGGCTGAGGACGAGAAGGTCGGTCAGCTGTTCATCAACTTGAACAACCGGTTCGACGACGACTTCGTCAATCACATCGTCGACACCTATCACCCCGGTGGTATGCGCTACAACCACACCGACTCGGCCAGTGTCCAGGCTCACATCCGGCACGCTCAGAGCCGGTCGAAGATTCCCCTACTGGTGGCATCGAACATTGAGGCCGGCGGCAACGGTGCCTGCACCGATGGCACGCACGTCGCCACGCCGTTGCAGACCGCGTCTACTCCCGACACCGATGCCGCGAGGCAGATGGGCCTGGTCGGCGCTCGGGAGTCGCGGGCCCTGGGCTGCAACTGGGCTTTCACACCGATAGTCGACATCCACTCGAACTGGCGCAACACGGTGATCGCCACCCGCGCCTTCGGCAACGATCCCGAGACCGTGATCACCTACGCTCAGGCCTATTGCGATGGCGTCCGCGAAGGCGCCGGCGACCGCCCTATCGCGTTGTGCATGAAGCACTTTCCTGGTGATGGCCGCGACGAACGCGACCAGCACGTCGTCACCTCCTACAACGACTGTTCGGTAAAGGAATGGGACGCCAGCTACCGGAAGATCTGGGAGTGGGGCATCGGTGCCGGCATCGAGTCGATCATGGTCGGCCACATCATGCTGCCGGAATACTCCCGCAAGCTTCGCCCCGGTATCAAAGACGCCGACATCCTGCCGGCGACGGTGTCACCCGAACTGCTGACCGACCTGCTGCGGAACGATCTTGGGTTTAACGGCGTCGTCCTCACTGACGCCTCGATCATGGTGGGACTCACCTCAGCACTGCCTCGCGAGCGTCAGATGGTCCAGGCCATCACGGCCGGCTGCGACATGATCTTGTTCTTCCGCAACCACGATGAGGACTTCGGCTTCGTTCGCGATGCCGTCCGATCAAGTGAGATCACTCCTGACCGGCTTAACGACGCGCTTACTCGCATCCTTGGTCTCAAGGCCAAGCTCGGCTTGCACCTGCGCGCCAAAGATCATCTTGTGCCTACCGTCGATGAGCTCGCGGTGATCGGCTGTGCAGAGCACCACGAGATCGCAGCCCGGATTGCCGACCGGACGATCGCGCTGCTCAAGGACACCGCAGAAACCTTGCCGCTGGATCCGGTACGACACCGACGGATACGCCTCTATTGCCTAGAAAGCGCGCCCGACTTCACCGGCGTGACGCCGGAATTCAAGCGGGTCGCGATCGAGGCGCTGACCACGGCCGGCTTCGAGGTGAGCGTCTACAAGACGGTGCAGGAGCTTGCCGCCGAAGGGCAGCAACCTGACATGCAGACGTTCATTGCCGATGAGACGGAGGGATATGCCGACAAGTACGACGCCGCGTTGATCTTGGCGAATGTCTCCGACTTCGCTCAGCAGGGCGCGCTGCGGATCAAATGGTCGATGCCGATGGGGCCGGAGATGCCCTGGTATGCCACGGAAGTGCCCACGGTCTTTGTCTCGCTGAATATGCCCAACCACCTGATCGACGTGCCGATGGTGAAGACCGCGATCAACGCACACACGCCAACGAAAGAAACCGTGCAAGCCCTCGTTGCGAAACTCATCGGACGCAGCGAGTTCACCGGCACGTACAACGACAACGTCTGGTGTGATTCCTGGGACACCCGACGCTGACCTCCAGTGCATCACTCCTTTGGTTGTGGAGGCTGTCTGTGGTCGCGCGGGACCGCGGTTTGGGCAGATTCCGAACGTGGCGGAGTTGATCTCTGACTGGGCGACCCAAATACATGCTGACACCGCTCGCCGCAAAGTCTCCAGCGTGGGTCAATGTCCCGACTCCCTGCACGAGTTTCCGTGTTTGAGGAATGCGCCGGAGGTCGTGATCTTTGCTTACCGTGATGGTTCCGATCTTGACCGATTGACCGCGCTGGTTCTGGATGATCTTGTAGCGCTCCCAGGGATCGCGTATGCCCGCACGAGCCTTGTAACCGCATTGCATTTTGAGGGAGCAGCTGGCGCTGGACGCTCTCGACCCCAGGAGAACCACAGTCGCGTTCGTCGCGCGCCCCGGCATGCTGAAGCAATGCGCAGCTTGGACCGAGCATTCCACTTGATTAGTTTGGCTATGGATCTGACTAGCATTTTGACCACCATTTGGGTTGGTCCACCGAAATGCGCCTGAGTGCAAAACCCCTATTTTTAGGGAAAATTGGACGCCTGCGGACGTCCTTGGACACGCTGCCGATGTCTGGGGGTCAACAAGCCATGAGTTCCTGTCTTGTCCGCTGCCACCGTGATGATCTTGCCCATGACTGATGATCTTGAGCCGCGTCAAGGCCGGGGTCTTGGGTTGATTCCTTCTGGCGCTCAGAATCGATCGTCACGATGCTTCGCCCCAACTCGTCAGGCCTGCGGCCTGTTACGCGCTACCAGCTGGCTCAGAGCCAGTTCGTGCGCCCCGCGAGGGCGAGCATCTCGGTGGCGGTGATGGCACCGTTGGCCAGCTCGGTCATTTTTGGACATGGGGTCTCACTCTAGAC
>DASRJV010000241.1:0-6284 GCA_035649295.1 Propionibacteriaceae bacterium | reverse complement strand
GTCCAGTTGAGTCTTGGCCATGCGCCCTTCGACAGGCTCAAGGAGCATGCGTGACCGGCTCAGGGAGCAGGAGCACGGGACAGGCTAAGGGCGAACGGGCGCAGGCTCAGGGAGCATGGGAGCAGGTGCTATTTAGCATTGTGGGAAGGGCGGCGGCAAGTTAGGACGCGGGCACGGCGGTCGCTTCTTCTTCTGCTCTCGCGCCCTCTGCTTGGCTCTCTTCTCCGCGGCAACCTTCTCTGGATCGCGCCCGTTCGAGTACAACGCGTACACCATGCCGAACTCCGAGATCCATGAACCAGAACTGGGCGACCAGCCAATGAATCCGTACTTCGGCACCTTGTCGTTGTAGATGTATCGCTTGTCCACCGTGAAGCCGAGCCGCTCCAGCTTCCTGGTGCCGGCGGAGACGCTCAGCCCGCGAAGATTCGGCACTTTCACCTGCCTGCCGACATCGATCTTGCGTGGCGGCTGGTTGAACCCGGTCCGCGGGATCTGCTGGAAGTACTTCTGCATCACCGGCTTCCAGATCTTCATGCCGGCGTCACCGCTACCGGATCCCTCGAGATAGACGCCGGTGGACGGCACGCGGTAGCCCTTCACGCCTCCCCGCCGGTAATAACCAGCGCCTCTCTTGGCGAACGGCTTCTTGGTGTTGTCGATGGAGATCATCGCCACACCCGCGATTTCGGGTGTGTAGCCCGCGAACCAGACGGCCTCGTTGCTGTTGATCGTTCCGGTCTTCCCGGCGATGGCCCGGCCGTCGTAGATCTTGGCGCGCTTACCGGTGCCCTTGTCGACCACCGACTTGAGAACCTTGTTGACACCATCCGCGACGTCCTTGTCGACCACCCGGCGGCAGTTGGCATCAGGCACGGCGAGGTTCTTCCCCGCACGCGTTGTGATCTTGGAAACGATGATCGGGTCACAGTGGATGCCGCGAGCTGCGAAGGTCGCATACGCCTCGGCCATGGAAAGCGGACTGACCTCAACGGTTCCCAAGGTGAAGGACGGCTTGTCCTGATACCACCTGACGATGTCCAACGGTGGCTGGCCGATCCGCGCCCCGACTTTCACGCCGGTCCTCGCGGCCATCTTGGTAACCCGGCACATGCCGGTCGCCAACTCCAGTTGAATGAAGTAGGTGTTGACCGACCACTGTGCGGCCTCCATCATACCGATGGTCTTGCTGTGTCCGACCGAGTTCCTGACCACCCAGTGATCCCATACTCGCTCTCGGCCACGGCAGGACGTGTAGCGGCGGCCGGTGAAGTTCAGGGGTGACCTGGCGTTGAACCTCTTGCTGATCGGGATGCCTTTCTCCAACGCAGCAGCGAGTGTGAACAGCTTGAAGGTTGAGCCCGCCTGGTAGCCCTGGATGCCACCCATTGCAGGATCGGCTGCCAGGTTCCAATACGTCTGGCCCTTCTTGGCGTTGCTGCCCATCACTGGCCTGCTCTGCGCCATCGCGATGATCAGGCCGGTGCCCGGCTGGATCATGTTCATGGTCGAGATGACTGGGTCCCGAGGGCCGACTACTGAGCTGACCTTCCGCTCCGCGAGATCCTGAGTCTTGGGGTCGATCGCGGTCTGAATGATGAGCCCGCCGCGATTGATCATGTTCTTGCGGTCATCCTCGGTCTTACCCAGGCTCGGCGCGTTGAGCAACGTACGTCGCACGTAGTCACACAGGAATGGGTAACGCGTTCCGACGCAGCCGTTGCGGGTCCTCTTGACCTTCTTCTTGTCGAAGCCGACCTCCTTCGCCTGCCTCGCCTGGTCGAGCGTGATCAACTTAAGTTCGACCATCCGGTTGAGCACGACATCGCGACGGTCGAGTGCGGCACTGGGGTTGTTTACCGGGTTGTTGCTGTCCGGGTTCTGCACCAGGCCGGCCAACATCGCCGCCTGGGCCAGGTTGAGCTTCGAGGCCTTCGTGGAGAAGTAATGCCGAGCCGCTGCTTCGGCACCGTACGCACCCTCGCCGTAATAGGCGATGTTGAGGTAGCGCTCCAGGATCTGGTCCTTGGTGAACTTCTTCTCCATCGCGATCGCGTAGCGCAGCTCGCGAATCTTGCGCTCCATGGTCGGCGCCTGGGCATCCCGCACACACTGGCTATCACCCTTAGCCTGGCATGCCTCGATCTGCACCATCTTGACGTACTGCTGGGTGATGGATGAACCACCCTGCGTGATGCCGCCATCGGTCGAGTTGCGCACCAACGCACGCATCGTGCCCTTGAAGTCCAAGGCGCCATGTTCGTAGTAGCGGTGGTCTTCGATGGCAATCTGCGCCTGGCGCATGATCGGAGCAATCTTGTCCAGCCCCACCGGGATGCGGTTCTCGTCGTAGAAGTACGCGAGTGTCTTGCCATTGCCCATCAGCACCTTGCTGCGGGTGGCCGGTGCCGGTGTCGCAAGCTCAGCCGGCAAACTCTCCAGTTCGACGGCCGCGGCATTGCTGGTGACCCCCGCCATACCCGCAAAAGGGATGAACAGTCCGGCCACGAGAACACCGGAAAGGACGCTGACGACGACGAACATCACCAGCGAGTACGCGAGGCTCCCCGCGCGCTTCGGCGTAAACGGCACGGGTACCAGCCTAGAGGAGCCACCCCGCCCATCTCGTCACGTAGTGATACCAAATCTTGACCTGAGTGCGGGTTTGGTCTAATTGTCAAGCACCGAAATATCACAAAACGGAAAACATCGGGACACGAATCTAGTCATCTCGATGGGGCCGTGCGTAGCGTGACATACCGCCGTACCACCAAGGGCCGGGGAAATGCCCGGTACGGCAAAGTTTCACGAAGGGGAGATGCAGCGTGCCTGCAGTGCAACGTGAAGACTGGACCATGCGCGCCAAGTGCCGGGGAATGGAAGATGCTCTGTTTCCGGAGGCGTCGGACCAAAAGCGAGCCAAGCTGGTGTGCTCGGGGTGCCCGGTGCGCTTCGAGTGCCTAGCTGAGGCCCTGGACAACCGGATCGAGTGGGGCGTCTGGGGGGGAATGACTGAGCGCGAGCGACGGTTGCTGCTTCGGCAACGGAGCGATGTCACCTCCTGGCGCTCAATCCTGGTCGGGAGGGCGAACCAGCAGGTGGCGCAGCCCGTGTCGTCAGGCTCTCAGTCCTTGTCGGACAGGAGCGCCCCGACACGCCGAAGCGCGGCCAAGTCGGTGACATCGGTCGGCAAGGACTGAACCTGGGTTTGGGCCACCGTCGGCCGAGCTGAGGCGAAGCGATCCATCATGCGAGACTCCGTCTGCATGACACGCATCAGGTTGGCGTGACGGTGGAGGGCCTCCACCTCCAGAACGGCTGAGCCTCCGGCGAGGTCCTCAGCCAGGGACAGCGCCCGTTCCGGCGAGATCGCCAGGGCCGAGGTGTGGACCCTGTTGATCACCATGCCGGATAGCGGCATGCCTTCCTCGGTGAGTCGGTCGACGAAGTACGCGGCCTCGCGTAGCGCGTCATGCTGCGGGGTCGCGACGACCAGGAATGTGCTGTGCCGCGAGGACAATAGTTCGAAGGTCGCTGTGGCCCGCTGTCGGAATCCGCCGAAGAGAGCCTCGAACGCGCGTACGAAGGTCTGTACGTCGCGGATGATCTGCGCACCGAGGATCTTCGTCATCACGGCAGAGATCATGCTGAAGCCAGCGGTCATGAACCGCATCGGGCCGCGAGCCGGATGCAGCAGCAAGCGCAGAAACCGACCGTCGAGAAGTGAGCTCAGATGTTCGGGGGCGTCCAGGAAGTCCAGGGCCGAGCGTGCTGGGGGAGTGTCCACCACGATGAGGTCCCAGGTGCCGTGGGCTTCTGCCTCGCTGTGCAGCTGTCCGAGTTTCTCCATGGCCATGTATTCCTGGGTTCCAGAGAACTCCGAGGAGAGCGCCACATAGAACTGGTTCTGCAGGATCGCCGCCGCCTTCTCCGGTGTGGAGTGAGCCATCACGACCTCGTCGAAGGTGCCCTTCATGTCGAGCATCATCGCGTCCAAGCTGCCGCCGGCCCCAGTGTCGATCGTGGTGACTGGCCGAGGGGTGTTGTCGAGCTCGCCGACACCAAGCGACTGAGCTAGGCGACGGGCGGGGTCGATGGTGAGTACGACGACTTTGCGCCCGGCCTCTGCAGCGCGTACGGCGATCGCGGCTGACGTTGTGGTCTTGCCAACCCCGCCCGAGCCGCAGCAGATAATGATCTTGGTCTCTCGATCGCCGATGATCTTGTCGACATCGAGGAAGGGTACCGGCAGCGCAGCGTGCGGTTGCGACTCCAGTGCGGCGGTCACGCGGCCTCCAGGCTCATCTGATCTGTTAGCTGCTCGGCGATCGTGAAGATCGCGCTTTCGTCGATGCCTTCGGGATCGAGGGCGATCTGGGCCAACGGAAGGCCGAGGGCGGTCAGCCGATCATGCCGCTGCTGCTCTTGCAGCGTACGAGCGGCTTCGATTGCAAACTCGACCGCCAAGGCATGGTTCTGCTTGATCGTCAGGCCAGGAACCTTCAAGGCAACTGAACCGGTGGCGGCGGTCTGAAGCTGATCATGGTTGAGTGGCGTCGGGGTCACCATGTTTTCGATCACAGTGCCGATCCGAATCTGCGTCGGCCGGAGTGCGGCAACGGCCTCCTCAGTCTCGGTCACCGGCATGTCCTCGAGCAGCGTGACGAAATGCACAGCTGTCGTGGCCGATCGCAGCAGCCGCATGATCGAGTCGGCCTGATTGCGGATCGGCCCCACCTTGGCGAGGCCGGCGACGGCCGCGTGCACATTGAGAAATTGGGCGATCCGGCCCGTGGGCGGAGCGTCGAGAACGACAGCGTCGTAGGAGTTCGGACGGTTCTTGATCCGGCGTCGCACCGCTTCGTACACCTTGCCGGTGAGCAGTACGTCTCGCAGCCCGGGCGCGATCGAGGTGGCGAAGTCGATAGCACCGAAGCGATCGAGTGCCTTGCCGGCAATGCTGAGGTGATAGAAGGTGTCGAGGTACTCGATCAAAGCGTCCTCGGCATCGATTGACAATCCAAACACCATGCCACCGGCCGGGGTACGGCTGATCCGGCGCTCCTCACGTCCGGTCAGGGGCGCCACGCCGAACAGCTCGGATATCCCATTGCGTCCTTCGACCTCGCATACCAGCACCCGGCGTCCGCTGGTGGCCAAGGCGCAGGCGAGGGCACCGGCGATTGTGGTCTTGCCAGTACCGCCCTTGCCGGTGACGATGTGCAGGGTGTGCTGGGGAGTCACGACATGCCTGTGATCGCGATGCCTGCACGGGTCTTGTAGCGCCGGTTGATCGCGATGAGGTTAGCGGTCAGCGCCTCGACCTGGCCTGCATTGCGAAGCCGTCCGGCATAGACGCCACGCGCACCTGGTATCGCAGTTGCCAGCTCACACACCACCGCGACTGCCTCGCGGTCCTCGCCCAGGACCAACACATCGTCCGCAAAATGGTTGACCGTCGGGTCATCGAGAAGATCGGCGCTGACGTGATGGAAAGCGGCGATCACTGTGGACTCCGGGAGTAACTGCTGTGCCTCCTGTGCAGCCGAACCGGCGGCCACCCGCAGCGGAAAGGGCCCGTGCTTGTCGAAGCCGAGCGGGTTGACGGAGTCAACCACGATCTTGCCGGTGAGCTCGGTGGCCAGTGAGGAGAGCATGTCCGCATGACCGTCGTATGGCACTGTAACAATCACTAGCTCGGCAGCCGCCGCATCGGAATTGCTGCCGCCGGCGATTCGACCGGTGTGCCCGGCGGCCCGGTACTCGGCGGCGATCAGCTCCGCTCGTTCCGCGCTGCGACTCCCGATGAGCACATCATGGCCGGCCGCAGCAAGCCGTCTTGCCAGCCCGCGACCCTGTGGTCCCGTTCCGCCGAGGATGCCGACCTTCACGCGGCCAATGTACTGGCGGCCCCCGAAGACGGACTGTCAGTGTGCATTGCACTCTGACGGCCGGCCGGCCAGACTCGCCTGCTTCGTCGCCCCGCCAGCTCCTGCAGTCGGCGAACCCGTGCGCCCGTCATAAGTGTCAGTGTGCATTGCACTCTGACGGGCGGCCGGGCCGATTCGCCTCCTTCGTCGCTCGCCCATGTGCGCGAGCTTTCACCAAAGTCAGCCGCGAGCTCCTGCAGTCGGCGAACCCGGGCGCCCGTCATAGTGTCAGTGTGCATTGCACTCTGACGGGCGGCCGGGCCGATTCGCCTCCTTCGTCGCTCGCCCATGTGCGCGAGCTTTTCACCAAAGTCAGCCGCGAGCTCCTGCAGTCGGCGAACCCGGGCGCCCGTC
>DASRJV010000240.1:0-3816 GCA_035649295.1 Propionibacteriaceae bacterium | reverse complement strand
CTGCTCACCGCTGCGGTTGATGCTGCACAGCAGATGATCATCGTTGATGATCGCGTACGGCCGCTGGCCGAGTGTCGACTGCGGTCCGCAGAACTCAGCTTCTGTTGGGCAGAGAGCTCGCACATCCTCGCCGCTCCATAGGTAGAGATTCCACCAGTTCGTACGATCGGAAACGAAGATCAGCTTTTCGCCCAGCCACCGGGGCTGCACGGCGGATTCGCTCGGGCCGCCCGCGATGGATTGACTGTTGACAACCCTGGAGCCGCTCAAGCGGCCGACCATGATCGTTGTAGAGTCCCACGGCATGTTGGGATGGTTCCACTGAGTCCAGGCCAGTCGTCCATCCGCTGAAAGCTCAGGAGTGGAATAGAAATCGGCGCCGCCGCACAGCACTTCGCCCGCGTCGGGATTCTGGCCATCAAGATCAAGAGCCACGATGGTGTTGACCGGCTCGGCACCGCCGGAATGATCTTCGCGTACGGCCAGTACCAGTCCGCGCTCGGGATGGACGCGAATATCCCCGAAGCGGAAGGCACCCTCGGGAGTGATCGGCCGTGGCTTCCCATCGCCCCGGATGACGTACAGGCGCCCATCGCTATATTCCGAATAGGCCACAATGTCGGCTGCGACGTGATACTCGCCGCCGCCATATTCATGCACTCTGTCGCGCACATACGCCGGAGCAGGGGTGACCTCTACCGGCTCACCTCCGGCAATGAGCCGGCGCCACAAGCTGGCCCGGCCTCCCTCCTCGGCCCTGACCTCCAGCCAGTAGATGTGCCGCCCATCAATCTGCACAGCAGAGAGTCCCACTGACGAAGTCGTCAACTGCTCGACGGAGATCGGAGACACCCATGACCCGTACGGCGCAATCGTCACGGGCCCCAATGTAAGAGGTTGCATCATCGCGAGCGTCGGCTTCCGGCCGGATGCGCGAGCGACGACCAGAAAGGGGCAGCGAGTCGGCTGCTACATCTTGGTACTGCTGTGACCCATGGTGCAAGATAGGGAACACACCAGGTCCGCCCCGCGTGACCGATCTGAGGATGCAGGGGAAGGCAGCCCTCAGGTTGTCTTTGGTCTCGCACTTGGAGGATCTGGTCATGAGCACGACCCGTGGAGTCCTGTACATCCACTCCGCGCCGTCAGCACTGTGCCCGCACATCGAGTGGGCGGTCGGCGGCGTTTTTGGCATGCCCGTCCGCGTGGACTGGATTCCTCAGCCGATTGAGCGTGCCTGCTACCGGACCGAGTACTCCTGGACCGGGCCCTGTGGAACAGCGGCCCGCCTGGCGAGCGCACTCAAGGGGTGGCAGCGGATTCGTTTCGAGGTGACCGAGGAGGCTACCTCAGGTACTGAGGGAGAGCGCTACTCCTACACGCCGACGCTTGGCATCTTCCACGCGATAACGGGGATCCATGGCGACATCATGATTCCCGAAGACCGGGTCAAGCATGCGATAGCGCTCGCCTCTCTCGGCGGCAGGGATCTCGCCGCCGCGCTGAACGCGCTACTTGGTCGTGCATGGGATGAGGAGCTCGAACCCTTCCGCTACGCCGGCGACGGCGCCCCCGTTCGCTGGCTGCACGAGGTCGTCTAACTCGCTTTATGAGCCGAAGAGCTTCTCGCCGGCGACGTAACGGTCGTTGACCTCGACCAAGATCTTCTTCAACGTCTCGAGGTTGATCTTGTCCACCTTGGTGAAGCGGATGCAGCTCTTGCCACAGCTGACGTTGCCAAGTTCACTCGCATACCGCTCGGCCACATATTCACCATCGACCACGGCGGACACGTAGAGGCTCAGATATCGCTTCTGTACGGCGAGTGCGACGACGGGCCAAGTCCCGGGTTCCTTCATCGCCGTGGTCTGGTAAGGCTGCTCGCCGTAGCCGAGCATCGGCGTAGCAATCCCATCGCTCAATGCTGGGGTGAGCGCTGGTGCATATTTCCGAATGATCGCATCCAACTGACGAAGTTCGCCTTCGCGAGGCCCTGCGGCCTCGAAGTATTCCTCGCGCGAGGCCGCATTGATCTGCATTCCTTCAAACTACCGCCGACTTGTCAGCACGAGTGGACGCCATAGCAGCCACCGGCGCGCGATCAGCGCAAGTCAGAGTGGGATGTTGGTGTGGGCGCCGCGCTCGCCGACATCCGCTTCTCGAATTGCCGCAGCGAGCGCCGACCGAGTGGCATCTGGGGTGACGATCTCGTCGACGACCCCGATCTCGACCGCCTTTTCCACACCACCTGCAATGCGCTCATGCTCGGAGGCGAGCTCAGCCTCGACCTGCGGACGTACGTCGTCGGAGACTTCGGCAAGCTTGCGCCGGTGAAGGATGCGAACGGCGGCGATCGGGCCCATCACGGCCACCTCGGCTCCCGGCCAAGCGAATACGCGCGTAGCGCCGAGTGAGCGCGCGTTCATCGCGATGTACGCACCGCCATAGGCCTTGCGGGTCACCAGCGTTACCCGGGGCACGACCGCCTCGCCGAAGGCATGCAGCAGCTTCGCGCCGCGACGTACCACCCCGTCCCACTCCTGCCCGACTCCCGGCAGATAGCCGGGTACGTCGACGATCACGACCAGCGGCACCCCGAAGGTGTCACACATCCGGACGAACCGCGCTGCCTTCTCCGCGCTGAGTGAGTCCAGGCAGCCTCCGAGCCGCAGCGGGTTGTTCGCGATGACGCCGACCGTGCGTCCGCCAAGCCGTCCGAGCGCAATGGTGATGTTGGGAGCCCAACGGGCGTGCAGCTCAACCGTCGACCCACGATCCAACAGGCCATTGATCAGCGGATGGACGTCATAGGCTCGCCTGGGCGACTCGGGCAGCAGCGCAGCAAGATCAACATCGTTCACCCGCATCGCGGTCAAACCCTGGCTGGCCAGCAAGGTTGCCAGCGCCCTGCCTTGCTCGATCGCGTTGCCCTCATCGTCGGCGACCACGTGCACCACACCCGAGCGGCGCCCGTGAGTGTCGGGCCCGCCGAGCCGCAGCATGTCGACATCCTCACCCGTGACCGAACGCACCACATCCGGTCCGGTGACGAAGATGCGGCCCTCCGGCGCCAAGATCACCAGGTCAGTCAGGGCCGGTCCGTACGCCGCCCCGCCGGCCGCGAACCCCAGCACGATGGAGATCTGCGGAATCTTGCCCGAAGCTTGGGTCATTGCGTGAAAGATCCGACCAACTCCGTGCAGGGACAGCACGCCCTCGGCCAGCCGAGCGCCGCCGGAGTGCCATACTCCCAAGATCGGTACCCGGTCGTGCATCGCGCGCTCATAGGCGCGCACCACCACGTCGCAGCCGTCCGTGCCCATGGCGCCGCCCATGACGGTCGCATCCGAACAGAAGGCAACTACTCGGCAGCCGTTGATGGTGCCGGTCGCCGCCAACATGCCGGAGTCGTCATCCGGAGTGATCAACTCGACCGAGCCGACGTCCAACAGCGCTTGCAGCCGGAGGTTCGGATTACGCGGGTCCTGCTCGCGTGGAAGCTTGACCTTTTGGGGTACCGCGGTCGCGGCGCGGGATCCAGTGTGCCGCCGTGAAGATGTGGCGCCAGTGGTAGTACCCCGCTCTGTTGTTGTCGTCATCTCAAGCCTCCCGTGGCGTAGGCGTTGGTGAAGGCCACGGCGACGTTGTGGCCGCCGAAGCCAAACGAGTTGTTGATCGCCGCCAGATCACCGCTTGGCAGCTCGCGCACCTTGGTGGCAATGTCGATACCAAGATCAGGTTCTGGATTATCCAGATTGATGGTGGGCGGGACCTTGCGGTAATACAGGGCGAGCAGGGCGGCCAGCGACTCCAGCG
>DASRJV010000239.1:0-5784 GCA_035649295.1 Propionibacteriaceae bacterium | reverse complement strand
CTCGGCAAGACATTCAAGGGTCTCACTGACGAGCTGTTGACCTGGCAGACCGCTCGATTTCTGGAGCTGGAGGTCCGCCGCACCGCGGGCACGGTCTACCTCGAGCCCTCAACGGTGGTGGAGATCGCCTGCGACGGACTGCAGGTCTCAACACGCTATCCAGGAGGCGTCGCCTTGCGGTTTGCGAGAGTGCTGCGGTACAGGCCAGATAAGTCGGCTGCGGAGGCCGACACCATCGACACGGTCAAGGCGCTCAGTCCGATCATCGACGCTAGCAATGCGCGGTGAGCTCGTCGAAGCGCCAGATTGTGCCTTCGGCAGGCGCCGTCCTGAGCTGTCGAAGGGCTCAGGGCACAGAAGCAGACATGGACAAACCCGCGAGCTTGTCAACACACGACCTGCAACAGACCCGTATTGACAGGTCATGGCAGATGCAGAAGCTTGTTGGCCGGACGGACAAATCCGGCGCCCGCGGGTTCGGGTGTTGGCTGTGGATTAGCCGGCCGCATCGCGACCAGTTGGTACACAGTCGGGATGCGGCTAGCTGGCCGTCACCTCACATGTCCAACAGTCATTCATTCCGTGGACCACCTCCTTTCCCGTGTCCCACCAACGTATGCGCGCGGAGGGATCGGGTCAACGGACTTTGCCCGAGCAGCTAGGAAAGCAGACGATCTCGTGCTATGAAGCAGCCGTGACTCTTGCGCGCCTCACCGAGGTACTTGCTCCTGCGGCGGCCTCGGGCGTGGGTTTGGGAGCGTTCAATGTCCCCGGCATGACGAAGATCAACATCGCTACCCATCTCAATCACGTGTTCACCGGCGCCGTTCGGGAGGTGTGGCCGCCAACCCGGCGATGGTCGACAGTCGGCGGTATCTCGGCCCGGCTCGTGAGGCCGTCGCCGTCGAGGCAGCACGGTTGCTGCGAATGTTCAGAGACCTCTGACACGGCGTATCGGGCTAGTGCGTCCGTACGTTCCATGGCGTGCACCGCAATCGGCTCAGGGTAGACCTTGCGCAAGTCCGCTGGCGCGGCCCATCGTCTAATCTTGCCTCGGGCTTCATGTGTCTTTCGCGAGCGTCGGAAATCGCGACCTGCTGAGCAGGGTTCCTGGCGCGATGCGCGAGCGGAGACAATAGGAGAGACGTGAGCGACCTGATCGATACCACCGAGATGTACCTCCGCACTATCTATGAGCTGGAGGAGGAGGGGATTGTTCCCCTCCGGGCACGAATTGCCGAGCGGCTGCATCAAAGTGGTCCGACCGTGTCGCAGACCGTAGCCCGGATGGAGCGGGACAACCTGGTGCATGTCCTGGGTGACCGTCATCTGGAGCTGACCGACGAGGGTCGCATGCGCGCAACGCGGGTAATGAGGAAGCACCGACTGGCGGAGCGATTGCTTATCGACGTGATCGGCCTCGATTGGGAGAAAGTTCACGACGAGGCCTGCCGCTGGGAGCACGTCATCTCCGAAGATGTGGAACGCCGACTCGTCGACCTGTTGAACGCGCCAACCATGTCGCCCTACGGCAATCCCATTCCTGGGCTCCAGGAGCTCGGCGTGAGCGCTGCCACCGAGCCGTTCCGGGATGGCAATGAGCAGCTGCAGGACGTTGTCAGCAGCTCCACCTCTCCTATCAGAGTCGTTATCGAGCGGATGAGCGAAGAGATCCAGAAGGACGTCGAGATGATGGGCACGCTCCGGGAGGCGGGGATCCAGCCCGGTGCCGAGGTCCGCGCAGAGGCTGGGGGTCTGGGAGTTCGGCTGACAGCCGACAATTCGCCCAGCTGCGAGATCGACCGAGAAGCATCCACCCACCTGTTCGTATCGCGCGTGTGAGAGCGCGCGAGGAGGCTTCGCCGTGGGCAGCGACGAGGTGAACTGGCGGACGTACCTGGCCGAGTTTCACCGCGAGAGGGCAGGGATCGCCGAGGCAGTGCTCTCCCGCGCCCTCGCCGGGGACCACTCGCCTTATCGCTGGCTGGCCCGAGCAGTATCGGCGTCGGCGGGTACCGTGCTCGATCTCGCCTGCGGGTCAGGGCCGATGTCGCGCGAGCTGGCGCAGCCGGGGCGTACGGTCATTGGTCTGGATCTGTCGGAATATGAGCTGGCGTTGGCCGCGGATCGAGGACCCGGGCCATGGGTCCGGGCTGATGGGCTGCAGCTTCCCTTCGGAGATGAGTGCATCGATGTCGTCACCAGCTCAATGGGATTGGTAGTGGTCCAACCACTGACCCGAGTTGTCGAAGAGGTGGCACGGGTGCTGCGGCCGGGCGGAGTGCTGGCGGCGATTGCCCCGGCCATCCGGCCACTCGGCCCGCGGGATCTCCGGGTGCTGACCCGGATCAACGGACGATTGAGGACCAAACCCCAGTTTCCCGGCCCCGTGGAGCTGACCGGCTTTGCGAAAACCTTGACTTTGCACGGGATGCGGGCGGTCGAGGACGCCCGCGAGCGTTACCGATTCAGCATTCGCTCGCGAGCCGACGCCGAGCTGGTGATGTCAGCGCTGTACCTGCCGAACACCCGCTGGTCGCGGGTTGAGAGCGCAATTGAGTATCTGGAAGACCGCGTCAAGAAGCAAGACGTGGTCGATGTGGCGATTCCGATGCGCCGACTTGTTGCGATCAAGTAGCGCGCTCATTGGAATAGGTGCGAGACGCAGGCGGTTGAGAAAGTTGCCGCAGCGTTTATCCCACAGGAGCGGCGATCTGTAACGAGGAGCACATGCATGGCAACGATTGAGATCACTGCCGATAACTTCGAAGACACCATCACCGACAACGACATCGTGTTGGTGGATTTCTGGGCCGAGTGGTGCGGACCGTGCAAGCGGTTCGGGCCTATCTATGAGAAGGCCTCTGAGGAGTATGCCGGGATCGTCTTCGCCAAGCTGGATACCGATTCGTACCCGGAACTGACCGGTCTGTTGGGCATCGAGGGCATCCCGACGCTGATGGCCTTCCGCGAGGGCGTGCTGGTTTTCAATCAAGCCGGTGCGTTGCCCGGTCACGCCTTGAAGCAAGTGGTGGACGCCGTACAGGACCTCGACATGGTCGAGGTGCACGAGGAGGTCGCCAAGCTCAGGGCCCAACACAGTCATGACGAGACGATCGTGCGCGATTGATCAGTGTCTGACGGGCTAGCCGCGCACGATCGTTCTTCGCGCTTCAGGCCGCGTAGGAGTCGATTACATCGACGAACGCCGACGCGGCCTGTGTCGCGTCTAGATCCAGAGCGACGCTGATCCGGTGCCACGCATCAGAATCGGGTGCAGCCGAATCATCAGGCGAGGCTGGTTGAACGACAATTGTGTGCCCGCGTTCGACGCCGGCGAGGTTGACGCGAACGGGTAGTTCACGGGTGACGAACAGCTCTGGATTGGTCAGCAGCACCATGGCGCCGGCATCGCCGAGCAGGTCGGCGTCGTCCTGAGCGGCGTGGTGCGAGCTGTCGCGACGTCGGTAGAGAAGCTCGCCGGCCAGTCGTATCGCTGGATGATCATGCCTCCGAAAGCGGTCGGTGTCGGCCCGATCTACCGCGAGGCGACCGAACAGGTGGAATCCATACATGGTGGTCGGGATCGATGATTCGATCACGCATTTCGCCGCCTCGGGATCCTGCCACACGTTGAACTCCGCGACTGCCGTTGAGCTCTCTTGGTTGAGAGAGCCGCCCATGAAGATGATCTCCTCCAGTTGCATTGCAACGGCCGGGTAGCGGGTGAGCAGTATTGCCAGGTTCGTTTTGGGCCCGAGGGTCACCAGCGTCACCGGCTCGGTGGAGTCCATGATCAGCTGGTGCAGCAGCTCGAGCGCGGGCAGCGGTGATCGCTGTCGCGAAGTTCCAGGCAGCTGAATCCCGCCGAGCCCATCGACGCCATGCGACCTGGCAGCCCGCCGGGCGCGCTCGATCAGTGGCCGTGTGGCGCCTGCGGCGACTGGGATCTCTCCCGCGCCTGCCGCATCAAGCACCTTGCAGGTGTTGGTCACGACCTGGTCGACGGTGACATTCCCCGTTACACAGCTGATGCCGAGCACCTCGAGGTCCGGATGGCGCAGAGCGTAAAGGATCGCCAAGGCATCGTCTGTGCCGGTGTCAACGTCCATGACGATCCGCCTCGGCATACCGGTCATGCTGGCAGACTGCCGACGTCGATACCGTGAGTGCCGCGGCACTGCGCTGGGCACCTATAACTCAGAGATAGAGCGGGGATTCCTCAACTGTCAAAAGTGTCATTCTCGTCGAGTGTCTGCGGCTACATCTCGTTGGTCTCACCAACCCTGACCAGGATCGAACGCCAGCCCGGGATCTCCGGTGTCGTCGCGACGGACTGTCGCCTCGATCAGCCCATACGGGCGGTCGTCGGCGTGGAACACCTCGCTGTTGTTCTCGATGTCGAATCGGGCGAGATCGTAGATGAAATGATGTTTGTTCGGCGCCGAGAAGCGGATCTCGGCGATCCCGGGCTGACCATTGATCACAGCCGCCCCCATCTCGTACAGCGTGTGCTGTAGTGCCAGGCTGTGATGCCCGGCAAAGCTGTCGAGCATTGCCTGCAACGCCGTGTCGTACGACTTCCCCCAGTCCACCTCTGTGCCGTCGTGCAGCCATTGGGCCTTGAGGGAGGTGGCCATGATCCGGTCGTGGGTCGGTTGCAGGGTGGTGTATTTGTCCTCGATGTAGCCCCAGAACTCCGAGTCAGTCGACTTGAGAACGACCAGGTCTTTGATCCCCGAAACGACCCATGTTGTGGTGCCGTCGTAAGTGACAGTCGCCGTCCGGACGTAACGTCCATCGCGGACGAAGGCGTGGGGGTTGTCCAGCCGAATCCACGGGTACATCTCGAGCCCTACTCGGGAGAAGGTGATCGGCTCGGTGTTGTCAACGAAGTGGCGAGCTAGGCGAATGCCGAACGACTCCGGCTGCGCCACCACATCATCTTCCGCCGCGAAGGCGTACACGGTGTTCTTCTGTGTGTCGGTCGGCAACGTTGGTGCGTTGTCGCCGGTGAGGTGCGGGGCCTCTTGCCCGCCGGAGAGCGCGACGCTGACGTTGTAGTCGACAATGTCATGCGGATCTGAGTCGCGGAACACCCGAACGACCCGATTCTCGGCCTTTCCGTACTGGTTGTAGCCAAGCTTGACTCCCATTGTTAACTCCCTCGGTAGGTGGAATAGGCGAACGGAGACAACAGCAGCGGCACGTGGTAATGCCGGGTTGGCTCGGTCACCTCGAAGACGATGGACACCTCCGGGTAGAACCCCTGTTGCCCGGATGTCACAAAGTAGGCCCCTGTGTCGAACGCGAGCCGGTAGATGGCGGCCTGCAGGCCGTCCGGGGCCAGAGTGCGGCACCGGCCGTCGTCGTCGGTAACGCCTTCGCCGATCGGCTCCCACGACCCATTCTCGGCGCGACGGTGCAGCGTTAGAGCCACGTTAGATGCCGGGCGCCCGGTGGTGGCGTCCAGCACGTGGGTCGACAGAGTCATTCGGCCAGCAACCTCTCCAGTCGCAGTTCCTCGACAGGAGCACTGTTCAACTCGTTTGTCGCGCTCCTAAGGCGCCCACGGCCATGCGCGACCTCGACACGATCAACGTCAGCAGAATTACTGTTCCACTATGCGGATTAACCTAGGCGGACAGGCTAAGGGCGTCAAGACCTGGTCTGCTCCGGGTGGACTTCGACTGGCGAGTGCAAGCCAACGCTCAGCTTGGCACGCGTTCGGCCGTTAACCGGTCAGTCATCATCTGGGCGGCTTGCAGGAGTGCTGGCGCTGCG
>DASRJV010000238.1:0-10789 GCA_035649295.1 Propionibacteriaceae bacterium | reverse complement strand
CAGCTTCCTCCGATTGAGACCGAGCACCTGGTGGTTGTGGCTAATGCGCCGCCGGTTGATATCGACGGCTTTCGTCATTATCGGCCGCAAGTGGTTGACCGGATCGCCCGCGAGCGGTTTGGCGTGGCACCGGTCTGGGCACCGATCGGTCCGCTGGCTCGTGAGTCGGTTACGCCAGAGGTTCCGGCGGGACTGCGCGATCATGACTGGGTCAACATCATCGATGTTGATGCTTGGCGCGTGGACCGGCCCGGATGGCAGGCGGACCGGCCAGTGATCGGTCGGCACAGTCGCCCCTCCCCACAGAAGTGGCCGATCGATCCGAAAGTGATCGAGACCTTGTATCCGGTTGATGGCTCAGCCATCGTGAAGGTTTTGGGTGGTGCTGATCCAGTAGGTGAGGTGCTGGGTTACGTGCCGGATTCGTGGCAGGTGACGCCGTTTGGCGCAGTTGATCCTCGCCGGTTCTTGGCTGAGCTGGACTTTTTTGTCTATTTCCATCATCCGGCGTGGGTGGAGGCGTTCGGGCGGAACATTTTGGAGGCGATGGCCAGCGGTGTTCCGGCGATCCTGCCACCACATTTTCGTCCGCTGTTCGGCGACGCTGCGGTCTATGCCGAACCTGTCGCGGTGCCGTCGGTGCTGCGCCGCTTGTATGCCGATCGGGTTGCCTATGAGGAGATCGTGGCGCGCGCAGCCTCCGTAGTGCGAGCTCGGTTTGGTTATGAGGCTCATCGACAGCGGCTGGTGGAGTTGATCGGTGAGCCGGAAGCTGTTGCTGCGGATCAGCCGTCGCCTTCGGCTGGTGTGCGTGCTGCGGCACCTGAGCGTCCCTGCCTGCTTCTGATCAGCAGCAACGGTTCGGGGATGGGTCACCTCACGCGACTGATCGCGTACGCCCGTCGGGCTCAGCCGGACTTGGCTCCGCACTTCCTGTCGCTGTCCCAGGCAGTGGGGGTCGTCGGCCAGTTCGGGTTCCCGTTCGAGTACGTCCCGTCGGCTGGCGCGACGGGACTGTCGTCTCGACGCTGGCATGAGTTGTTCACCGAGCGGGTTTGTGATGCTATGGCTCGGCTCGGCCCGGCGGTGGTGATTTTCGACGGCACCTGGCCGTACGACGGGATCCAGCGGGTGCGCGAGGCACATCCAGAGGTGCGTTGGGTCTGGTCGCGGCGCGGAATGTGGCGACGGGGGAGGAGCGTCGAGCAGGTCGAGAAGGCTGCTTGGTTCGACATGGTCCTGGCTCCAGGCGAACTCGCTGAGGCATACGACCAGGGCGCGACGTCAGATGCCGACGGCGTACGGATCGGTCCGGTGACCTTGCTTGACATAGCTGAGCTTGACGATCGTGAGACAGCACGCCGGGGGTTGGGGTTGCCGCTGGATCGGCGAGTGGCGTTGGTCGCACTCGGGGCAGGCAACATCAACGACACCAGCCAACAGACTGGAGCGGTGGTTGCGGCATTGCAGCGGCTCGGTGTCGACATCTGCGTGACGCAGACCGCGATCGCCGAATCCAACCGGACCGGTAGCAGTGTGCATGTGGTCCATGACTTCCCGCTCTCCCGCCGATTCCGTGCCTTCGACCTGGCAGTCAGCGCGGCGGGTTACAACTCCTTCCATGAGCTACTGCGGTTCGGTATCCCGACGTTGTTCATTCCGAACCAGGACACGGCGTTGGACGACCAGCAGGGACGCGCGCAGTTCGCCGCCGATCGAGGGCTGGCTCACATGCTGGGTGGTGTCAGTGTTTCCGCCGCCTCTTTGCTCTTGGGCGATCTTTTGGAACGCGGGCAGCAGATGGTGGCCAACGTTGGTTTGGTGGATCGCGGCAATGGAGCGGCGGCTGCTGCCCTGCATCTCCGCAAGCTCGCAGAGGTCGAGCCCGCTCGTGCCTGAGAATTCATTGCAAACAGCTGTCCGGCTGGCGCGCCGGATGCCGGGATATCGATGGGTACGGCGTCGCGCCGTCCCGCGGATCCGGCAGAGTGCCACGGCTCGCACGTTGGCCCACCGGATGTTTCCGAGCAAATCGAACGGCTCGGGACCACCGGCCGACGTGGCACCCGGCAAGCTGCTGGCAGGTGTGGGCGTTGAACTGCTGCCGGTTGTCCTGCTCAGCCTGGTCGGGTTGGCCGACGATGTCGCTGAAAATGCGGAGAACGACAAGGTCATCGATGCGGTGATCGATGAGGTCGCTGAAATACAGCTGCTGGGCGCTGGTTTCCGCCCGGTGTTCCTGCTTGATACGCCTTCATTCAGTCGAGCGCGCGGCTATGGATTCCCTGTGGAACTCGTCACGCCTACCTCGGTGTGGTCGGGGGAACCGGCGGACTGGCCGGAATACATCGGCGCTCGGGTTGCATCGATGACGAGAGTTTATGGAGTCTCTGCGGTCGTCACGATTGGTCCACATGGCCTGGACGCCGTGACACGAGGTCTGCTGCGCTCGTTCGGGTGAGCTGCGGCATCGCTGGCATCGATAGTTAACCTGATCTTCACCGCAAGTGTTTCCCGTGCTCGCCGAGTTGATGCGGTGTCCTGATTTGCTGTGAGCGTCAACACATGGAAACGACCCATCGTGACATGAAGGTCGGGGGCCAATGGATCGCACAGTTGACGCCGTCATCATCGGCATGGGCTACGTAGGGCTGCCGTTGGCGCGAGAAGCCAGCGCCGCAGGTCTTGCGGTAGTTGGTTTTGATGTAAGTCCAGAAGTAGTCGACGGGCTGAATCACGGCCGTTCACATGTGGATGATCTTGCTGATTCCGACGTCGTTGAGATGCTCGGCCGGGGCTTCTTCGCGACTACTGATGCACGCCCGCTGCGCCGTGCCCGAACCATCGTGGTCTGCGTTCCCACACCCCTGTCGAGTGATGGACTTCCTGATCTTGGACCGCTTCGAGCTGCGGCGGTGTCGATCGCCGAACACCTGCAGTCGGGCACGCTGGTGATCTTGGAATCCACTACGTACCCCGGCACGACTGATGAGGAGATTCGGCCGATCCTGGAGGCCGGGGGGCTCGTGGCGGGAAGAGATTTCGCGTTGGTCTTCTCGCCGGAGCGGATTGATCCGGGTAACAACGATTTCGGCCCGAGGAACACCCCGAAGGTGATTGGTGGCCACACCGCCGCCTGCGCCGATGCGGCTGAGGCGTTCTATTCGCGGTTCATTGACACAGTCGTGCGTACCAAGGGCACACGCGAGGCGGAGACGGCCAAGTTGTTGGAGAACACCTACCGTCATATCAACATTGCGCTGGTCAACGAAATGGCGCGGTTCTGCCACGACCTCGAGATCGATTTGTGGGATGTCATCGACGCGGCGAGTACGAAACCTTTTGGATTTCAGCCATTCCGGCCGGGTCCGGGGGTGGGCGGTCACTGCATTCCGATCGACCCCAACTACTTGTCGCATCGGGTCAGGGCCAGGTTGGGCTATCCCTTCCGGTTTGTGGAATTGGCGCAGGAGATCAATGCCAGCATGCCGAGCTACATCGCGCGCCGAGTTCAAGATCAACTCAATATCGACGGGAAGCCGTTGCGCGGGTCGTCGGTGCTGCTTCTGGGGGTTACCTACAAGCCGAATATCGCCGATATCCGAGAGTCCCCGGCAATCCCACTAGCCAAGATCCTGGTCCAGCAGGGCGCTGTATTGCGGTTCCACGATCCGCTGGTCAAGCAGTTCTGCGTTTCGAACCACGACATCCCGCGAGTCGACGATGTCGATCAGTCACTGGCTGAGGCAGACATCTGCGTGTTGTTGCAAGATCACCTGGACTATGACGTCAGCGCGATGTCCGCGGCCTCACGGCGATTCTTCGACACCCGTGGTGTGGCTCGTCCGGCGCACAACGTCGAGTTGTTGTAATGGCTGCTCTCTCGTTGGGACGCAAAAGGTCAGCGGCCCGCACCACACCTGCCCACTCGGCCCTAGTGATCACTGTGGTGCATAACCCGGAGGATTCCAGGATCCGGCAACGCCAGCTCAACGCCCTGCTCGCCGCGGAGTGGGACATCACTTACGCGGCGCCCTTTCACGCCTTCGGCCTCGGTGTTCCACCGGCTTCCCAAGCGCGTCCCGGTTGCGGCCGTCTGCGCTGTGTGGATATTCCCCGATCCTCCGGCAGACGCCGCTTCCGGGCATGGCAGGCAGCCCGCAGGATGATGCGGACGCAGGCGCAAAATCACGACGTAGTACTGGTTCATGATCCTGAACTAGTTCTCGCGGCTGCAGGACTCCGACTGAAGAACCTGATCTGGGATGTCCACGAGGATCCGGCGGCCGCTCTTCAGGTCAAGTCATGGATGCCGAGGGCCCTCCGGCGTCCAGTGGCGGTCGCGTGGCGCCGAGCCGAATGGCTTGTCGAACGGCAGCATTACCTCCTGTTGGCCGAACATGGGTATCGGCAGAGGTTTCGCCGCTGGCATCCCGTGGTCGCCAACTCGGTATCGGTTCCGAAATCAATCGCGCCGGTCGGCGATCAGCGCGTCAGCTACCTAGGCTCAGTGACGATGTCGCGTGGCTGCGACACCATGATCAAGGTCGGCCGGGAATTGCGGCGACGTACCGACGGCGCTGTCAAGCTTGAGGTTATCGGCGAAGCAGCCGACCCAGAGGCAAGGCAAGCGTTACAGAAGGCTGCAGGAGCCGGCGATGTGAGTTGGCTCGGCTTCGTGCGCAGTGAGGATGCACTGGCTCGCGTAAGTGGCTCATTGGCCGGGTTGTGCCTGCTGAGGGATCTCCCCAACTATCGAGTCAGTCTGCCTACCAAGATCGTCGAGTACGGCGCTCTGGGTGTGCCCGTCATCACCACCCCCTTACCACTGGCATCAGACCTGGTCAGATCGGAACATATTGGCTTCGAAGTGCCATGGGACGATGCGAGCGCCGTAGTCGACGCGGTCATGAAACTGCGTGGCGACCCAGACATGAGGTCGCGTCTAGGTCTGAACGGACACCGGGTGGCGCTGCGGGAGCATGACTGGAATCGCCTGTCAACCGACTTCGTACGGATCATGGACGCGGTCGCCGGCGGGCAGCGGGAACAGATCCACTTGGACTGAACTCAGATGCGTGCCGCCGTGAGCCGGCTGCGGCTTCTGCTGTAACAAATTTCCGACCGTTGCGGCGTTCTTGGCAGAGAAGTCGAGTGAAGTGGCCCAAATGCCGTCAGTGGTCGGATTTTGACCAGCGGCGCACTAGCGCCAGAGCGTCGCAAGAGCGAACGCGGCCGCCATCCCGCCCATGCCGATGAGGATGTTCCAGTTGCCGAGCGCTTCCATGAACGGGATGTACTGCCCGGCGACGTAATAGGTGATGAGCCACGCCACGCCGAGCAGTCCGACCGCGATGAAGGTCGGTGGTACCCAGCGCCGACTCGCCGGAGCTTTGATTTTCTTCGGCTTCGACGTCCGCTGCGCCTTCAGCCTCTGCTTATCGGCGGCGGACTTTCGTGTTCTCGACTCGGGCACCACATTCTCCTTGCTGTTGAAGTAGGTAGCGTAGTCAAAGTCTCGGCTCGCGAGCTATGTTGCGCTCACCCGCCGAACCCCATTGCTCGATCCAGAAGGACCAGACTTGTCCGATCGCACGGTCGCCGATGCGTGGCGCGCCGTTGTCTCGGTGCTCCGCCGAGCTCGCAACGCGCAGCGCCGCCGGGATCGAGATCGGCGGCCGCTCGCTCGCGCGGTCAGTGCCACGATATGTGGGCTCGCCGGCCTGATGATCATCATCAGCGCGATGAACTCCCAGGGCACCGATCTGCGACCCGCGCGAAACACCGATCTGGTCAGCCTTGTTCAGTCCCAATCGCGGCGCAATACCGAACTGACTGGCCAGCTGACTGCACTGCGACAAGAAGTTGACGGGCTCGCGGCTCGTAGTGACGAGCAGTCAGATCTCCACCCGGATCTCAGTCGGCAGTCTCGCCGCGTCGGCCTGACACCGGTATCCGGCCCGGCAGTTACCGTGACACTTGACGACGCGCCGTCGAGCGTCGCAGCGAACGGTATCGAGCCTGACCTGCTAGTGGTGCACCAGGAAGACATTCAGGCGGTGGTCAATGCACTGTGGAGCGGCGGGGCCGAGGCGATGACGATCCAGGGACAGCGAGTGATCTCGACCACTGCGGTGAAATGCGTGGGCAACACAGTGGTACTGCACGGGATCCCGTACGGCCCTCCGTACCGAATCAGCGCGATTGGCGACCAGGCTCGGCTGCGGGCCGCCCTCGCTGAGTCCGAGCCGATCCAGATTTATCAGCAGTACGTGGAAATCTATGGCCTGGTCTTCCGCGAGAAGTCAGAGCCCACGGTTCGCTTCCCGGCTCATGAGGGCTCGACAGAACTGGCGTACGCCGAGCCATATGTGCCCTACGCCAGCCAAAGGCGATAGCGGCCGCCGGCGCTGACTGAAACTAAGCAAGAATGATCACGTGCCTGCCGTGAAGGTCCTTGTCATCGACAACTACGACTCGTTTGTCTACAACCTGGTCCAGTACCTGGCGCAAATTGGAGCCGAAGTCGATGTCTGGCGCAATGACGACCCGCGCTTTGACGATCCGGATTTCTCGCAAGCTTTCGGCGGCATCCTGCTCTCGCCAGGTCCCGGAACGCCTGAAGAGGCAGGGGTATGCGTCGAGGTGGTCCGGACCCAGGCGGGCCGGTTGCCCATATTCGGCGTCTGTCTTGGGCTGCAGGCAATCGGGGTGGCGTACGGGGGCGTGGTGGATCGAGCGCCAGAGTTGCTGCACGGTAAGACCTCGCTCATTCATCATCAGGGGGCAGGCGTGCTCGCCGGCCTGCCGTCGCCATTCACCGCCACCCGTTACCACTCGCTGGCCATTGAGCCTCCGTCACTGCCTGCAGCGCTTGAGGTCACTGCAACCACACCCAGCGGAGTGATCATGGCTATTCGACACCGCGAGCTGCCGGTGGAAGCGGTGCAGTTCCATCCCGAGTCGGTGCTGACAGAGTGGGGCTATCAAATGCTGGCCAACTGGCTGGCGATCTGCGGTGATGCCGAGGCTCCCGCCCGAGCTGCCGGCATGGCCCCGCTAGTGTCGGCACGCTGACCATCGAGTGGAGTTTCAAGGAGAGAGGAACCAACCATGCCCTACGTCAGTGTCGGAACAGAAAACAGCGGCCCGATCCAGCTTTATTACGAAGACCACGGTTCTGGTCAGCCCGTGGTGTTGATTCACGGATACCCACTAGACGGATCCTCATGGGAGAAGCAGACAGCTGTACTGCTTGAGGCCGGCAAGCGTGTGATCACCTACGATCGACGCGGCTTCGGAAAATCAGATCGCCCGACCAGCGGCCACGACTGCGACACCTATGCGGCTGATCTCAGCGCTGTGGTTTCGGCGTTGGATCTTCAGGATGCCGTTCTGGTCGGTTTCTCGATGGGCACTGGTGAGGTGGCCCGCTACATCAGCCGATACGGGTCACACCGGGTGGCGAAGGCGGTGTTCATCGGCGCAATCTTGCCCTTCATGCTGAAGACCGACGAGAACCCGTCAGGGTTTCCGCAAGAGGCGGTCGATGACATGCTCGACACCATCAAGGCTGACCGCTATGCCTTCTTCACCGGCTTCTTGCAGAACTTCTACAACGCCGACGAGAACCTCGGCACTCGGATCAGCGAGGAGGCGTTGCGACACAGCTGGCAGCTGGCTACGAACATGTCGCCGCACACGTCGGTCTGGGCAGTGTCGACCTGGTTCACCGATTGGCGCGAAGACATAGACAAGATCGACCTACCGGCGTTGATCATGCATGGTACCGGCGACCAGAACGTGCCGATTGACCTGACCGGCCGGGTCTTGGCCAAGATGCTGCCCAGCGCGGCCTACATTGAGATAGAGGGTGCCCCGCACGGCATGCTGTGGACGCACGGCGAAGAGATCAACAAGGCTCTGCTTGATTTCCTGACCTAGGAACGTGCGCCCCTGAGCTCGTCGAAGGGCGCCGACCTAACCATGCGCCCTGAGCTTGTCGAAGGGCGCCGACCTAACGGACGCCGCTCGGTCGGAACTGCACGCTAATCCGCGGACCCACTGGACGAGTGGTCTTCGGTATCGCGTGTTCCCAGGTGCGCTGGCACGAGCCTCCCATCACGATCAGATCGCCGTGGCCAAGCAGATGCCTGATCGTTGCGCCGCCGCCTCGTGGGCGCAGCAGGAAGTGCCTCGGCGAACCGAGCGAGATGATCGCCACCATCGTGTCCTCGGACTTGCCGCGCCCGATGGTGTCGCCGTGCCAAGCGACTGAATCGCGGCCGTCGCGATAGAGACATAGCCCAGCGGTCGTGAATGGCTCGCCGAGCTCCTCGTCATAGTGGGCATTCAACACCTCGCGAGCCGTGACCAGGTCAGGGTGAGGAAGTGGATCGTTTTCGCCATAGAAGCTGAGCAGTCGCGGCACGTCGACGACCCGCTCGTACATTTGCCGCCGCTCCGCCTGCCACGGCACCTGTTCCAGGAGGTCTTCGAAGAGGGCGCTGGCGCCGCCGAGCCAACCGGGCAGCAGATCTACCCACGCGCCACGGCCGAGAGCTTGGCGCGTGATCATGCCGCCAAGCCGGCCGCGAGCGAGGTGGTCGGTGATTCCTAGATCGAAAAGGGACGTCTGAACAACGTTGGACACACGACTACTCTACCACCATATTCGATTATCCATTCGAATTTGTGCCAGGAGTCGCCTGGTTCCCCCGTCTCGTCGGAGTTTGGGTCGGCGTGGGGGAAGGTTTGGTTGTAGTTGGATCCTCTGTTGGTGATTTGGTGGTCGGTGGCGGCTCAGGTGGCGATGGCGTGGTAGCCAATGTGAGTCGGATCGTGGTGTCGCGGTCAACCGTGGCGCCGGCATTCGGATTCTGTGCGATCACGGTACCGGCAGGCTGCGAGCTCTCCCGTTCACTGAACTGCGGTTCGCCAAACCCCGCATCTTGCGCCTGACGGATCGCTGCAGCGCGACTCAGGCCCTCGAAGTCCGGGACCTCCGACTTGCCGGTCGCGTACCTGACGGTGATCTTGCTGTCCAGGGGTACGGTCGAGCCCTCCTTCGGGGAGATGCTGATCACCTCTCCCGGCTTGGTGTCGGGATCCTCGCTCTTAGCCTTACTCTTTTGCACGTTGGTGAACTTGAGATCGTCCAGAGCGCCCTCGACGTCCTTGATGTCCTCGCCGACCAGCCCATCGGGAATGGTCCCGGTTTTGGGGCCCTGGTTCAGGGTGATGACGACAGTACTGCCAACATCGACCTCAGTATTGGCGACGGGATCTTGGGCGATGATGGTGTCCTTGGTTTCCTCTTCGCCGTTCTCTGTCTTGACCTCGACCTGGAGGTTGCGTGAAGTGAGCTGATCGCGCGCTTGCTGCTCTGTGTAGGTGAGCACGTTGGGCACTTCAACCTTCTCGACCGTGGGCGTCGCCGGGTTGAATACTCGGTAGAGCGCCCAGCCTCCGAGCCCCAACGCCAAGACGATCAGCGCCCCAATAAGGATCGCGAGGCCGACTCGGCTCTTGCGCGGTTCCTCTTCCTCGTACTCCTCCTCGCCCAGTTCCTCCGGCGGGACCACCGTCGCCGGCCCGGCCACATGGGTGGGGGTGTCGTAGGCGTTAGCAGCCATCGCCCCGGCCGCCAGAGGTACCACCGCCGTCGTCTGCTGGGCGGTGGTTTGCTCGCCGGCGAGCAAGCGAGTGAGGTCGGCCTTCATCTCCCTGGCGGACTGGTAGCGGTCAGCCGGGTCTTTGGCCAGTGCCTTGAGGACAACCGCATCGATCTCGGGAGTAATTTCCGGGTCCAGCTGGCTGGGCGGTATGGGCGCCTCCCGTACGTGCTGGTAGGCCACACTCACCGGGGAATCGCCCACAAACGGCGGTCGGCTGAGCAGCAGCTCGTAGAGCACGCAACCTGCTGAGTAGAGATCACTGCGCGCGTCGACGGTCTCGCCCCGTGCCTGCTCGGGTGAGAGGTACTGAGCTGTGCCGATCACGGCTGCCGTCTGGGTCATGGTTGCGCTGGTGTCTGCGACGGCCCGGGCGATGCCGAAATCCATCACCTTGACGCCGCCGTTGGAGGTGAGCATCACATTGGCCGGCTTGATGTCGCGATGCACAATGCCGGCCTTGTGGCTGTAGCTCAAGGCGTCGAGGATGCCCTGGGTCAGTTCCATGGCTCGCTCGGGCAGGATCTTGCGCCCCTCGCGGAGCACGTCCCGCAAGGTCGGACCCTCGACCAGCTCCATAACGATGTAGGGAACCGAAACTCCGGTCAGCGGATCGATCTCCTCGCCGGTGTCGTAGACGGCGACGATGGTGGGATGGTTCAGGCCGGCAGCCGACTGGGCTTCCCGCCGGAACCGTGCCTGAAACGTCGGATCCGTAGCTAGGTCGGTACGCAGCTGCTTGACCGCGACGGATCGACCGAGCCGCTGGTCGACAGCACGACGGACCTCCGCCATGCCACCCCGACCGAGCAACTCGCCCAGTTCGTACCGGCCCCCGACCGTCGTTGAGCTGCTAGTCATCCCCATGATCCTCCCTCAACCCCGGCTGCCATTCTCGGCCATAGCACCCCGGAGCGTGAAATGGGCCCGTCTGCCGTCCGCTGGGCGAACACCGGTGCGGCTCGGTGCGTGTGTGTGCCATCACGGTTCTGACAAGCTGCCCGCGAGATCTGACGCCTTTGTCGCTTGCCTTGGGCGGCCGACATGTTTCACGTTGCCGCGTCGCAAGCTCCTGCAGTCGTCGGAGCGAACAGCTCGTCATAGCGCCGCTGTGT
>DASRJV010000237.1:0-4896 GCA_035649295.1 Propionibacteriaceae bacterium | reverse complement strand
GCTTGGTTGGGTCACCACATAGTCAGCGTTCTCCAAGATGACGCCGCCGCCGACCGGAACTTGCGATGTCGCGACGCTAGGACCGTCGGGCGCCTTTGCCTTCGACGCTGTCGGTTTGGGGGAAGTCGCGTCGGCGGCCGGCGACGGCGAGGCTGGTGCAGATGTCTCCGGTGCGGCTGGCGTAACCGAAGGCGGGCCACTGGACTCCTCGGCGCAGGCACCCAGCGCGGCGGCGCCCGCACCGGTCAGGCCTAGGAGTCCAGCGGCTCGCAAGATCGTCCGCCGCGTCGTGGCGGGAGTCTCCCGCACTGCCTGTCGGTCGTCGCGCTCGGACATCACAAGCCTCCACTTCGCACCGCGAGCGTCGGTCGGGCGAGCGTGCCCAAAGCTGCGTATAGACGCTCTTTCGACCGCAGACGAGATAGGGCCCAATCTGGTTCGATTTTCCTGAGAGCTGCTCGCGCATCGACGCTCGCAGCTGGAGTTGACACTAGCTAGCTTTCGCCGCCGCGCGGCGGGCTGCCAGCTTCTTCGACACCACCTTGTCGGCTGGTGCCGCGGCCGCGGGAACGAGGGCTGGCTGAGTCGCTCTGATCGGGACGGCCTGACCATCGAGCAAAGGTTTGAGGAAGGCGCCGGTATAGGACTTGGTCTTGGCGGCAACCTGCTCCGGTGTGCCCTCGGCGATGATCAACCCGCCTCGCGATCCACCTTCGGGTCCCATGTCGATCAGCCAGTCGGCCGTCTTGATCACATCGAGATTGTGCTCGATCACAACCACTGTGTTGCCTGCGTCGACCAGCCGCCCGAGGACGCCCAGCAGCTTGCGAATGTCCTCGAAGTGCAGGCCTGTCGTCGGCTCGTCCAGGACATACAGGGTGCGTCCGGTCGCCCGCTTCTGCAGCTCGCTGGCCAACTTGACGCGCTGTGCCTCGCCACCGGACAGCGTCGGCGCGGGCTGACCGAGGCGTACGTATCCGAGCCCCACATCGACCAGGGTGCGCAAGTGCCGGGCGATGGCGGGCAGCGGACCAAAGAACTCCAGCCCTTCCTCGATCGACATGTCCAGGACCTCGGAGATCGACTTGCCCTTGTAGTGGACCTCGAGAGTCTCCCGGTTGTAGCGGGCGCCATGGCAGACCTCGCATGGTACGTAGACATCCGGTAGGAAGTTCATCTCGATCTTGATCGTGCCGTCGCCGGTGCAGTTCTCGCAGCGACCACCTTTGACGTTGAACGAGAAACGACCCGGCTGGTAGCCGCGCACCTTCGCTTCGGGCGTCTCGGCGAACAGCCGTCGTACGTGGTCGAACACCCCGGTATAGGTGGCCGGGTTGGACCGCGGCGTACGGCCGATCGGGGACTGATCGACGTGGATCACCTTGTCGATCTGATCAGCTCCACTGATCGAGCGATGCCGGCCAGGCACGTCGCGGGCGTTGTAGATCCGCTTCGCGAGGGCGGCGTACAGGATGCTGTTGACGAGAGTCGACTTGCCTGAACCCGACACCCCGGTGACAGCGATGAGCTGGCCAAGCGGGAATGACACGGTGACATTGCGCAGGTTGTGTTCGGCTGCGCCGTGCACGGTGACCTCACGACCACGAGTACGCGGTCGCCTAGAGGCCGGCAGCGGGATGGAACGCCGGCGGGACAGATAGGCGCCAGTGAGCGACTCCCGATTGTTCAGCAACTCCTCGACGGTGCCTGAGTGCACCACCCGACCGCCGTGCTCACCGGCGCCCGGACCGATGTCCACCGCCCAGTCCGCCGCCTTGATCGTTTCCTCGTCGTGTTCGACGACGATCAAGGTATTGCCAAGGTTCCTGAGCCGAACCAGAGTCTCGATCAGACGCCGGTTGTCCCGTTGATGCAGCCCGATACTTGGCTCGTCCAGCACGTAGAGGACACCCACCAGTCCTGACCCAATCTGGGTGGCGAGCCGGATTCGCTGCGCCTCGCCGCCGGACAGGCTGCCCGTCGGACGGCTCAGCGAGAGATAGTCCAGACCGACGTCGAGCAGGAACTTCAGTCGCTCGTTGATCTCCTTGAGTACCCGCTCGGCGATCTGCCGCTCGCGCTCGGTGAGCTCGAGTCGGTTGAGGAACTCAGCCGCAGCGTCGATCGGCAAAGCCGACACCTCTGCGATGTTCTTGCCGCCGATAGTCACAGCCAGCGAGGTGGGCTTCAGCCGAGCGCCTTTGCAAACTCGACAGGGCACCTCCCGCATGTAACCCGCGAAGCGCTCCCGCGAGGTGTCGCTCTCAGCTTCGGCATGTCGCCGCTCGATGTAGGTGACGACGCCCTCGTACTTGGCGTTGTAGCTTCGCTCGCGACCGTATCGGTTCCGGTAACGCACGTGGACCAGACCCGGCACTCCCTCGAGCAGCATCTTCTGGGCTGCTGCCGGCAGCCGTCGCCAAGGAACTGTGGTCGAGAAACCGGCGCTCTCGGCGAGCGAGTCGATCAGCCGGCTGAAGTAGTCAGCGACGTGCGGTGACGACCAGGGAGCGATTGCTCCCTCCGAGAGACTCTTGTCCGGATCGGGAACCACCAGCTCAGGGTCGACTTCCATTCGCGTTCCCAAGCCAGAACACGTGGGGCATGCTCCCCAGGGACCGTTGAACGAGAACTGCCGCGGCTCCAGCTCGTCGATGGCGATGTCGTGGTTGTTGGGACAGGCCATCTTCTCGGAGTAGTTGCGCTCGCGCTGCGGATCCTTCAGGTCAAGGTCCACGAAATCGACTGTGACGACGCCTTGCGCCAGCTTCAGTGCTGTCTCCACAGAATCGGTCAGCCGCTGCTTGATGCTCGCCTTCACTGTGAGCCGGTCAACGATGACATCGATGGAGTGCTTGTACTTCTTGTCGAGGACGGGCGGATCGGTGAGCTGGACGACCTGTCCATCGACCCGGGCCCGGCTGAAGCCCTCCGACGCCAGCTCCCGGAATACCTCGACGTACTCCCCCTTGCGACCACGGACAACGGGAGCAAGCACTTGGAACCGGGTGCCCTCCTCCAACGCCATCAGCCGATCGACGATCTGCTGTGGCGACTGCCGGCTGATCGGCTCTCCGCAGATCGGGCAATGTGGCCGGCCGGCGCGTGCATACAGCAGCCGGAGATAGTCGTAGACCTCGGTGATGGTGCCGACCGTGGAACGTGGATTGCGGCTGGTCGACTTCTGGTCGATGGAAACCGCAGGCGATAAGCCCTCGATGAAGTCCACATCCGGCTTGTCCATCTGACCGAGGAACTGGCGCGCGTACGCCGACAGCGACTCGACGTAGCGGCGCTGGCCCTCGGCGAAGATGGTGTCGAATGCCAGACTCGACTTTCCTGATCCGGACAGCCCGGTAAACACGATCAGCGCATCTCGCGGCAGATCGAGTGAGATGTTTTGCAGGTTGTGCTCGCGCGCACCCCGAACGACGAGACGGTCGGCCACGGAGCACATCGTATGTGCCAGCACTGACACGTCACACCTGAAATCGGATCTCATCGAGCTCTCCCGCGAGAGTTGGTCGGGCACTACGGTATGGGCATGACTGCCGCCGCATCTCCGGCCACAACGCAGCTGGAAACGCTGCGCGGGCTGGTCAGGACCGCCACCCAGCGGCTGCTGGGCGATACGATCTTGGTTACTGATGAGCAATGGCGAGCTCCGAGTAAATTGCCCGACTGGACTCGTGGCCATGTGGCCACACATATTGCTCGTCATGCCGATGGCGTCGTTCGACTGGTGCAGTGGGCGCTTACCGGGAAACGCCTGGACATGTACCCATCGCCCGCGCATCGCGCGAACGACATCGAAGCGGGTTCCGGACGATCAGGCCTCGACCTCCAAATCGACATGGACACATCCGCTGGGCGCTTGACCGCGGCGTTTGAGGAGCTTGACGGTGCGGAGGCCTGGGACGCCGGGGTCGAGATGAGTCGCGGTGTGAAGGTACCCGCACGGCTGCTGCCATTGGCGCGGCTGCTCGAAGTCGTCATCCATCACGTTGACTTGGACATCGGTTACGAGATCACCGACATCGATACCCAGACGGCGGAGTGGCTGCTCGAGTGGTGTGCCTTCCGGCTACGGGAACGCGAGGACTTTCCGAAGCTCGAGCTGACCTCAGACTCTGGGTTGACTGCGACGGTCGGCGCCGCCGGCGAGCAGGTAGCGGTCAGTGGAAGCAGCGTAGAGCTCGTTGGTTGGCTGCTGGGCCGCACCGATGGCTCTGCTATCACGGGGGCAGGCGGACTCCAGCTCCCGGCATTCTGATGGAGGGCATCAACCACGTCGATCCGGGCGGGCCGCCCCTGGTAGCACGACTGTCCGGCTCGGTCACCATGATCAAGGTCAGTGTCGGGCCGGTCGACAACAACGCCTATCTGCTGCAGACCAGCGGTACCGGCCTGCTCGTCGATGCGGCCAACGACGTTGATCGACTCTTGAAGATCATCGCTGATCACCCGCTGCACAGCATCGTGACGACCCATCGGCACGCTGATCACTGGCAGGCCTTGGCATCGCTCGCCGTAGCTACCAAAGCCCGATCAATTTGCGGTCAGCCCGATCTCGAGGCGATCAGCGCAGGTGCCGGTATCGAGGGCCTGGTAGGGGTATGGGACGGTGATCAGGTCGAACTGGGCACCGACAGCCTCGAGGTCATTGGGCTGGTCGGGCATACACCAGGTTCGATCACACTCGCGTACGCGGGCGGCGGTGTGACCCATCTGTTTACCGGAGACAGCCTGTTTCCCGGTGGACCCGGCAGGACCAATAACCCCAAAGACTTCACGTCTTTGATGAATGATCTTGAAAACAAGATATTCAACCGCTTCGACGACGACACTGTGGTGCATCCCGGGCATGGCGATGACACCACGCTGGGCACAGAGCGC
>DASRJV010000236.1:0-9381 GCA_035649295.1 Propionibacteriaceae bacterium | reverse complement strand
AACTGATTCGTCGCGTCGTGCCGGAACCGGCTGCGGTTCGAGGGCAGCGAACCCAGCAGGCGATGCAGCGTCGAGGCGGTAAGGTCGCCCAGTCGGTGCTGATCTTCCGGGTCGAGTTCGGCGGCGGCGGCGCGTACCGCCTCCTCAAGGCGGGCCGCGGCCTTGCCGGTCGGCGCAGCCAACGCGATGCGCGGAGCAGGTCCCGGCTGATCCCGGAGCAGGGCTAGCAGCCGGGCAACCGTCGTCGTCTTCCCAGTGCCCGGTCCACCCGCGAGCACGCTGACTTTGCCAAGCGTGCTGACGGCGGCTGCCAACTGCTGGAGGTCTGCTTCGCCCGGCTCCAAGCCCTCGTGATCAAACAGTCTCGACAACGCAACCGACAGCCGGGACTGGTCGATCTCAGGGGGAGGAGCGGCGAAGCGTCGCTGGAGTTGTATCCGAACCTGCTCTTCTTGCTGCCAATACCGCTCCAGATAGAGCAGACCGCCGGCCAGCCGTAGCGGCCGACCACTGTGCTGGTCAGCGCCGTCGGATACGAGCGGGCTTGCTTTGCAAGCGGCGATCCACTGGTCAGGCTCAGGCCACGGCAGGTCGGCGATGTCGATCGCTGCCTCCACCTCGTCAAACGCCGTGGTGTGCACCCCGCGCAGATCGATGCAGACCGATCCAGTACGGAGTGCGCGAACGGTCAGGGCCAATGCCAGCCGGACCCACTCGTCGACTTCCTGACCTATCCGACCCACCACATTCGCGGTGTGCACATCGGCGAGATTGAGGACACCGGCATGGTTGAAGGTCGCGAGTAGACCGGATGCTCTCTGCACGAGCAAGGTGCGGTCGCCGACGCCCACAGCGAGCGCGGACGAGGTGGGCGCGGAGAGCGTCGAAGCGCGAGTGTGCCCTTCGACAGGCCCCGTGAGCTCGTCGAAGTGCTCAGGGCGCATCTGGACAGGCTCCGGGCGCATCTCGCCGTGCTCAGGGCGAAAGTCGATCGATTCGGAGCGCAGCACGACAGACTCAGGTCGCAGGTCGACTGACTCAGGCTGGTCGACAAACTCGGGCCGTACGCCGGTACTCATGGCAACACTCCATCCAGATGCTCAGAGAGCTCGATGACAAGCGCGGGTGACGGGCGCCAGCCGAACACACCGCAAGGCGTCCCATTCACCCGCGGGGTGTCCGGACCGGCCATTCCGCGTACGAAGAGGTAGAGAATTCCGCCCAGATGGACGGCCGGATCGTAGTCCGGCTGCCGCCACCGCAGCAGCCTGTGTAAGGCAACCGTGTAGAGCAGCGCCTGTAACGGATAGTGCGCGCTCATCATGGCCTCTGCCATTCGCGCCGGAACGTAATCACCCAGCTTCAGCACTTCACCGTCGAAGCCGCCCAGCCAGTTCGTCTTGTAGTCCACAACGAGGTAGCGCGGTGGCCCGCCGGCGCTCCGGATCCTGAGCACGGCATCGATGCTGCCGGTCAGATAGCCGCGTAGCGCCTGACTGTTCAGGGCCTGATCGTCCAACAAATCCGGGTAGCTCACCAGTGAGTCGGATGTGGGAAGGTGGCGGCGCAGCAGCGGACCCACCATGCTCAAGGTGATATCGGCGGTAGTCGTGTCGCCGCCGGCCAGCGGGTACTCGAAGCTGAGCTCGGCCAGTTTGTCACTCCGCGGAATATCGCAGAGCCGCAATTCGTGGGCGAGGGGTCCCAGCGGCGTTCGGAGTGCCGGCAGCAAGGCGTCGACCAGTTCGTCGACTGTCATCTCGGCTGCTGGACCTTGCGCGAGCGTGATCGCGCACGCCTGTCGGAGGTCGGCTGGCAGGTCAACTGCCGTCGGATCGACACGTTCGAATACCGCATGCACAGCAGTTCCGAACTCGACACCAGACGGCAGGAGGTGCATCGGTGACGGTTGATCAAATCGGCCCTCTGCTGGGTTGGCTCCGATCTCGGTCGGCATCACCGCCACCGGGGCAGGAACAGACTCGTCATCTTCCCTTGTCAGATCAGGCTCGCTAGCGACAGCCGGCATTGGTGCCTCCGCCCCATGCGCGGCGGCGGTAAGCGCGGAGTATGAGGTCCGTCGCCAGGCGAGGTCGAGTTCGCGGTGAAAGCTGCGTACTCGCAACATCGGCGGAGGCTCGGCGACAGGCTGCCATCGCGTCGGTTCCCGCGGAGACATCTTCTCGATCCTGAATCCGGGACCGAGATCACGGCTGGTGAAAGGATCGCCATTCAGCGGGTAGGACGCTTTGGGTATCGCGGCAGCACCTGGATCGCGCGAAGCAAGTCGTTGCAGCGCCGAACTCGGGGTGTTGAATGAGGGCGCCCACCAGGTCACTATCTGGCATTTGGCTCGGGTCAGCGCGACATAGAGCAGTCGCAGGTCCTCCCCGGACTCTTCGTCGCGACTCCGTGAGAAACGTTCTGGTCTGCCCGGACCATGACGACCTCCGACATCGAGCGCGCATTCGCCGCTGCTCGTCGCCGTCGGCTCGTGCAGCCTGAGGATCCGACTGTCGTCAGAACCATTGACGTGCCGATCCCAGGCTTCCGGCAGGTATGCGATGGGGAACTCCAAACCCTTGCTGCGGTGCACGGTCAAGATCGTTACTGCCTCTGCGTCGGTCTCCAGTCGCCGGGTGGCTTCGGAGATGCCGGTCTCATGGGCATCAGCGATCCGCCCCCGGAGCCACTCGACGAGCGCACCGACGCCTAGCTGGGCGGAGGTCATCGCCGCGTGCAGGCTCTGGCCGAGATGGCGCAGATCGGTCAGCATCCGTTCCCCGCCGCGCAGGTTCAGCAGCCGCTCCGGGATTCGTTCATCGGTGGTCGCAGTTTCCAATAGGGCGGCGACTCCGCGAGTCTGGAGCACCTTGCCCCACCAGCGGACGCGCTGCGTGAGATCAATCAGCGACTCCTCGTTGGCGGCGGCAAGATCGGCAAAGGTCCAGCCGAAGAAGCAGGTCAAGGCAGCCTGCCGGACGGACTGTTGTCGCGTCTGCTCAAGGGCCAGCAACAGAGTTAGCCAGTCCCGTGCCATGGGGGACGCGAACACCGAGCTCGCACCATGCATCACGGCCGGCACCCCGGCCGCAATCAGCCGATCGCGGATCGCTTCGCCGCGTTCGTTCTTCCGCACCAGAACGGCGATGTCTGACGGCTGCACCGGACGGGAGCGGCCATCTTCGAGCAGCTGTGCGCTTGAGCCGAGCAATGCCGTGATGTCAGCGACCAGGTCGTCGGCGATGAGAGGCCGAATAGTCCCGACACTTGGCACCTTCTCGGTATCAGTCTCGTGCGGCATGACGCGCACTCGAATAGGAGTCACAACCTCGTGGTTGCCGGCAGGCGCTGTGAGCCGTCGCTGCTGATGATCAGCCGTCACCGCGTGTACCACGATTCGCTCGTCACCGAGAGCAGCGCCACCAAGCAACACATCAAGCCCCGCGACCAATGCCTGGTCGCTGCGTCGATTGACGGCGAGGCTCATCACGTGGTCGGCCTGCTGGACGGCGTCGAGATAGCTGAAGACGTCTGCCCCACGGAAGGCGTAGATCGCCTGCTTGGGGTCGCCGATCAAGATCAACGTGGTGTGTCGGTGGAACGCGCGGCGGAGGATTTCCCACTGGATGGGGTCGGTGTCTTGGAACTCGTCCACCATGACGATGCGGTAGCGCTGCCGGAGACGTTGGGCAGCGGCCGTCCCATGCTCCGGGTCGGCTAATGCGTCGCGGAGCCGGGTCAGCATGTCGTCGTAGGTGAACAGCTTGCTCGCCCGCTTCCGACGTTCCACCTCCCGCCGCACAGCGGTCGCAAACGCCACGCGCTCGCCGCTGCCGGACGGGTCGTCGGGGGCGAGCCCGGCTGGCACCAGTCGGGCATGAACGGCCTCGACGGCCTGATTGGCGATCTCTAGGGCTTCTTCGTAGTTCATGGGGGGCGAGCCGTTGGTCGCGTAGCGGCGCAGGTAGAGGTCGGTCGTCACCTCGCGAGTGAGGTCGCTGATGTGCTCCACGACTGTGGCGTGAGGCTCACGGTCGCCGAGCACCCCAAGGCCATCGAGCATCTGAAGGCAGAACTCGTGCGTCGTTGCGATGGTCGCGGCATCGAACTCAGCGAGTGCGCGCGACACCCGCTGGCGGCGACATGCCAGCTCCTCTGGAGGACCGGTCGAAAGCATTGCCTCCAGCGCGCTGGGCGGGCGGGTGGGAACCCGCTGTGCCGTCGCATCCGCCAGGCAGTTCTCGACCGAGACCAGTCGTTCACGAACTCGCAGCCGAAGTTCGTTGGTTGCCATCCGCCCGAAGGTGACCAGCAGCAGTTGATTCAGCTCAACGGCACCCTCAGCGATGGCGCGTGCGGTGAGGGCGGCAATTGTGTAGGTCTTGCCGGTGCCGGCGCTGGCCTCCAACACGGTGGTGCCGGAGGGCAACTCGTCGCATAGATCGAATGGCGGGTGATCGCTGATCATCGCAGCTCTTCGACCGAGAGCAGAGGTTGGAAAACCCGTCGCGCCAGGGTGCCGAAGCGGCTGGGCTCGGCCAGGTTGCCACGTTCTTCAGACGAGATTGACGGCTGTGCCAGCACGGCGTCGAGGCTGGCGCCGAAGAACCTTTCGTACGCCTCGTCACGGTCCTGCGCCCAGAGCTTGTCGAGCTGCCGTCTGTAAAGGGTGGGCTGTCGGTCGCGGAAGCGCAAGGCGGCGTACTCCGCTGAGGTTTTCGGGCTGAACGGAATCGGCTCCCGCAGTCCGGTAGCACGCAGGTCGATCAGGTCGGCTAAGACCTTGCTGGCCCATGTCCCGTCGACCGCCCCCAGCTGCGACCACGTGCCGCGGCCGATGGTGACCGCCTGCCAAGGTCGGCTCGGCTCGTGAACCGTCAGTGCCAGTAGCTCGATCCAGGCCTGTATTCGGTGCTTCGCTGCAAGCTTGGAATAGCTGACATGGACCACCGACTCACCGACGACGCCGCTCACGGTCCCGGTCAGCCGGACGTTGCCAATATCGGCCAGGACTTCGTACGGAGCTGGTTGGCCGGTCAGGAACGGTTGTGCGGTCTGTACGAGTTCATCGACCTGTGCGCCGATGTCCTTGATGGACCTCTGGCCCAGCGCGCGTGGGGGAAGGTAGCCGCGCCGCCACTCCGCAGCGATCAGTGGTTCAAGTTCATGACCCGACAGCCGCAGCCTGAGGAGCCGCTCGCCGATGCTCCAGGCATCCAGTCCGCTGAGGCTGACCGGGATCTGCTCGTCCGGCGTCTCATCGGGCTTGGTGATCCACAGCCCGGCACGGTCATAGATCAGTGCTCTGATCGGATGGTTGTAGAAGTGCACGAGGTCACTGAGGCTGACGAGCTCATCACGATCTCGGTCGGGTAAGGACCCGGAGCCGAAAACTGTTGGGGCCGCGCGGCGTTCCCGTGAGGCGACGCGTACCGCCCGAAGTCCGGCGCGATCAAAGCTGAAACCCGCCTGGGAGCCAAGCTCTCCCGGAGTGAAGTTGGACGCATCGAACGGCTGTAATGGGTGCCGCATAATGATCTTGCTCCGAATCGCGCTACTGTCCGGGGTGCGGGCCGTGGTATCCAGCGCATCGAGTAGCTCCCCGATCGGAACCGCCGGGGGAATCTCGGCTCCGGAGCGGGGATCGCAACCAGAAAAGATCACTGCTAGCCGTTCCTGAGCGGCCATGATGGCGTCCAGCAGCAGTTGGCGATCTTCGCTTCGTATGTCATGATCCCCGATCCACTCGTCTGCGCTCATGATGTTGTCGCCGTCTGGCGGCGGCTTTCTGGGGAAAACCCCATCGTCGACTCCGAGTAGACAGACGACCCGATGCGGCACCGATCGCATGGGGAGCATCGTGCAGACCGTCAACGTGCCAGTGCGGAAGTTCGCCCTACTGGCACGACCGCGGAATGCGTCGCTGATCAGCGCGGACACCTCAGCAAGGTGCAGCCCGACATCGCCCGCCTCGTCAGTCGCCAGAGCCAACTCAGCCAATTCGTGATAAGCGTGGCTCAATTGCCAACTTTCGGCGGGCGGAACAGCCGCCAGCAGCTCGATCGCATGCTTGAAGAGCTCGACCCAGGCATTGAGAGGCTGAATGGCATTGCAGGCCTCAGTCAGCACGCTGACCCGTGCCACCAGCTCGGCGAGCCGCCCTACCAGATCAACGTCACCGGCGTCGACGTCGTCGAGAGGCAGCGTGGTGCCAATGAAGTGCTGGTCCGTCTCATCCATGGTCACCCCGAGCAGTAGCCGCTCCAGGCCGGCGGCCCAGGTGTTCTGGCGAAACTCTCCCATCTGAAACCGACGGCGATGATCAGCGTCGAAGCCCCAACGAACACCCGCTCGCGGCACAAGATCATGCAGTCGCTCCAGGTCGTCCTGACTGAAGCGAAACTTCCGGGCCACGGGAGGCGCCGCGCACAAGTCCAGCAACGCGCTGGCCTCAACGCGTGACTCGGCGAGCGAAACCACCCGGCTGAGGAGCGCAAGAAGCGGGTTGAGCTGCCGCAGCGAGCGGTCCGCAAGTCTCACCCGGAGCCGATGGCCAGGATGCTCAGCTTGAGCCTCTGCAGTATCGAGTCCGAACGACGCGGCGATCAGCGGAGCGAAGTTCTCGATATCGGGGCACATAACGACGATGTCGCGCGGCTCGAGTGTGGCGTCGTCAGCGAGCAGGCCGACCAGCACCTCCCGCAGCACCTCCACCTGACGATCGGGCCCGTGGCAGGCATGGAACTGGACGCTTGTGTCATCTTCACTGAGGAGTGGTCGTTCCTTTTCGGGAGGAGATGCCCGATTGGATGCGATGTCGGCCTGCAGCCAACCGAGCAAGGATGTCGGCGTAGTGGCTTCACGCGGTTCCTCATGCAGATCCACGGCGTCCGGGCCGGTCGTGTTGAGCGCGACCTGGAGTTCGCGTACGTCACGGCCGAGATAGGCGAGCAGCCGATGGCGAACCAATGTTTCGCTGGAATCGTCCACGCGTCGCGACACAGACGTTGAGCTGAGTCCGTTGCGCTCGGCCTCCGCCTTCACGCTCGCCCAGAGAGCGGGGGAGGGATGTGCCAGCCAGAGGTGGACGTCGCGATGGGCGGCGAGTGCGGAGATTACGAGCAGGTGGTCGGGAGCCAGCCGAGTGGCGCCGAAAACCGATAGCCGTTCTGGGAGATCGGAGCTCTCCGGCGCGTGCCGTAGCTTCGCTATTCCGGCTTGCACGCGTTCGACGGGGCTCGGAACACCGAGCTCACTGTGAAGCCGACGCCAGAGTTCGGCCTGCCAAGCACGATCGGCTGGCAGCGGCAACCCTGAGGCGTCCACATCGCTGCCTCTGGACCAGTTGTCGATCATGGTCGGCCGGGTCGCCGCGTACTTGGCGAAGAGGCCGGCGAGATGTCGCGCGGTGGACCACCGTCGTCCAGCGCGTAGCGCATCCAATTCGACGGAGCGTCCGTCGGCGCCAAGGTAGTGCCAGAGCAATGCCGCCCACGGTTCGCCCCGGCAGCCGTCGATCACCCGGAGTAGCGGCCAGACGGCACGATGCGGCTGCCACGGATCAATGTCCTCCTCATCCGCGGCGCCTGCAAGAGCGCGCGCCACCAGTCGCCGAGGTGAGGGAAAGTCCACACCGGCGCATACGCCGTCGTTGCGGCCAGGCTCGGCCCCGAGCCGCTGCGACAAGCCCTGGGAAAGCCAGCGTTCCACGCCAGGGGTGGGCACGCTGATGATCTCCGTGGCGAACGGATCGGGCAGCGGAATACTGAGTAGATCCCCGAGAGCAGTGACCAATCGGTCGGTCCGCTCTGCGCGATGCAGGTAGAGCGTCATGGTCGCGGTCAACACTAAGGCGACTCACTGACAGCTCGTGGCCTTTCCTCAGACGGGCCACCAAATTCTGAGTTGTCAGAATCTCAGCACCAAATGTGGTGCTCACGTTCTGACAACTCGGCGATGAGGGCTAGCGCGAGGCGAGCTTGTGACTGACCTGGGCGATTGACGGATTAGACAAGGTGCTTCCATCAGCGAAGACAAGGGTCGGCACCGTCAGATCGCCATCATTAGCCTCGGCGACGAGGGCGGCAGCGTCCGGATCGGACTCGATGTCCACCTCGACATACTCGATCCCCTCGCGCTTGAGCTGCGCCTTGAGCCGAACGCAATAACCGCACCAAGTCGTGGTGAACAGGGTCACCTTTTGAGTCAGTGCCACGCTGCCCCAACCAGATCCATAGGTCGACTATTCCTACAGAGTGTATGGACTCAGGACGAGCCCCGATAAGAGAAACGGCGTTGAACCGAAGTGGAGACGTTCCCGCGGGAACGTCTCCTACACCGACGCTAGCGCGACACCCTTACGCATCAAACGCCTCGACCAAGATCAATTTATTTTTTCTAGCAGCGGGACGGAAAGTGGTCAGGAACGACAGGGGTTTCGGCCGTATCGGTGTCGTTCGTGACCACTTTCGACACGAAGCGGCCCGTCCGACAGTCACTAGTGGGGAGCACGCAACCAGGGATCGTCGGTGAGGGCCCTTATGGTGTCCCTGTGCCTGGAGCTCCGACGCGACTGCCCTTGTCGCCCGACGCGCTGCTCAGTGATCTCGACCCGGAGCAGCGACAGGTCGCGACCGCGCTCAACGGACCCGTTGCCGTCATCGCGGGAGCCGGTACCGGCAAGACTCGGGCGATCACCTATCGGATCGCCTACGGGGTCGCCACCGGGGTCTATAACCCCACGTCGGTGCTTGCCGTGACCTTCACTACTCGCGCGGCGGGCGAGCTGCGTGGCCGGCTGCAACGCTTGGGCGCTCACGGCGTTCCGGCCCGGACCTTCCATTCGGCGGCGCTGCGGCAGGCTCAGTACTTCTGGCCGCAGGTCTACGGCGGTGAGCTACCACAAGTGCTGGACAACAGAATGCCGCTGATTGCCGAGGCTGCCAGCAGGTTGCGGGTCAAGATCGACACGCCCGGCTTGCGTGACTTGGTCGCTGAGATCTCGTGGGCCAAAGTGAGCAATGTCAGCGCCGAGGACTACCCCCGGTTGGCTGCCCAGCACAATCGGCGCATCGCCTCCTATGACCCGGAGACTGTGTCTCGCATCTTCGCGGCCTATGAAAAAGCCAAGCGCGACCGCGCCCGCATCGACTTCGAAGACATCCTGCTCTGTGCTGCCGCACTGATGTCAGAGCATCCAGAGATCGCCGAGACGATCCGCCGGACTTACCGGCACCTGGTCGTCGATGAATACCAGGACGTCAGCCCGCTGCAGGAGGCGCTGCTGAACCTGTGGCGGGGTGAGCGGGCTGAGCTGTGCGTGGTTGGCGATCCGGCGCAGACCATCCATTCCTTCGCCGGAGCCCAGGCCAGCTACCT
>DASRJV010000235.1:0-13607 GCA_035649295.1 Propionibacteriaceae bacterium | reverse complement strand
CGAGCAGCAACGACAAGGAGACGCAGTGAGCCATCCGTTCGAGGCGGAAAGGCAGCCGCTCCGGCCGCATGCGGAGCAGGCGTATAAGGCGGAGCTGGCCGCGCTGCGCGCTACGGACGACAGGCCGCGGCCACCGCATTGGCAGCTGTCGCCATGGGCCGTGGTCACCTACCTGATGGGAGGCGCCCTGGCCGATGGCGCAGTGATCTCGCCCAAGTACGTCGGTTCACGGCGACTGATCGAAGTGGCGGTGGCAACTCTGGCAACCGATCGCGCGCTGTTGTTGCTCGGCGTGCCGGGGACCGCGAAGTCTTGGGTGTCGGAGCATCTGGCTGCCGCGATATCCGACGACTCGACCTTGATGGTTCAGGGCACCTCCGGCACGGCAGAGGAGGCCATCAGGTACGGCTGGAACTATGCCCGGCTGCTCGCCGAAGGACCGAGCCCGCAGGCTATGGTGCCCTCGCCGGTGATGGTGGCGATGGAGCGTGGCTCGATAGCCCGAATCGAGGAGCTGACCAGGATCCCTGCCGAAGTGCAGGACGCCCTGATCATGATCTTGTCCGAGAAGACCCTGCCGATTCCTGAACTGGGCCGAGAAGCCCAAGCCCTTCGCGGATTCAATGTGATCGCCACCGCAAACGACCGTGACAAGGGGATCAACGAGCTGTCATCCGCGCTTCGTCGACGCTTCAACACCGTCGTCATGCCGCTGCCCGACAGCGAGGATGACGAGGTGAACATCGTCACGACCCGAGTAGCGGACCTCTCCTCCTCGCTGGAGCTGCCACAGGTTCCGGCTGCGGTCGATGAGATCCGTCGAGTGGTGACGGTCTTCCGGGAATTGCGATCGGGCGTTACCGCCGACGGACGCACCAAGCTCAAGTCGCCTTCCGGTTCACTCTCTACGGCGGAGGCGATCTCTGTGATCACGAGTGGGATTGCGTTGTCAGCCCACTTCGGCGATGGTCAGCTCAGACCGGCCGATGTCGCTGCCGGCATCATCGGGGCGGTGATCAAAGACCCGGTCGCCGATCGGGTGGCGTGGAGCGAATACCTTGAAGTGGTCGCGCGCGATCGGGAGGGCTGGTCGGAGTTCTATACGGCCTGCCGCGATATCTCGTGACTTCTACGCTGTACCCTCCCGCGGTTGATGATCGGGCCGTCGATCACCGATCCGAAGATGTTGCCGGCGAACGGTATCCCGTGGAGGTGTTCGGCATCCGCCATCACGGGCCGGGTTCGGCTCGCTCACTGGTTGCGGCGTTAACCGACTACCAGCCAGACGCTGTGCTCATCGAGGGGCCTGCGGATGCAGATTCCTTGCTTCGCTGGGTTCTCGCGGACGAAATGGCGCCACCACTCGCCCTGCTCGGTTACGCACCCGATCATCCGCAGACTGCGGCGTTCTGGCCATACGCCGTCTTCTCCCCTGAGTGGCAGGCCATGATCTACGCCCTGCAGCGTGGCATCGACGTCGGCTTCTGCGACCTCCCGGCACAGCGATGCTCGCACGCTGGCCGCGCCGCCAGCCACCAGACGATGATCTTGAAAAGTCGGACGCTGTGCCGTCCGAAACTCTCTCCGCGCCCCCAGTCGAGCAGCAGGATCCGCTGGCGGTGCTGGCCGCAGCCGCCGGCTACGACGATCCTGAGCGGTGGTGGGATGATCTTGTCGAGTCACGGTTGGACTCCTCTTCGCCATTCCCCTTGATCACCGATGCAATGGCGGAGCTGCGGATGATCATGGACCAAGGCCGCGACGCGGACCGGGAGGCCCGACGTGAGGCGTACATGCGCCAGAAGATCCGGGAAGCTCTCAAGCGAGGGCGGGAACGCGTGGCGGTGGTATGCGGCGCCTGGCACGCCCCTGTGCTGCGTTGGCCGCTGCCGCCGGCCGCCGCCGACGTCCGTACGCTGCGCGGTGCGCCTCGCCGCAAGATCACCTTGACCTGGGTGCCGTGGACCCATCAGCGGCTTGCCTCCGCAACCGGGTACGGGGCCGGTGTCGCCTCGCCCGGCTGGTACCACCACCTCTGGATCACCCCGGATCGGCCGATCGTGCGCTGGCTTGCCAAGGTTGCGCAGGCACTGCGCGCCCGCGACCTTCCGGTGTCCAGCGCCCATGTCATCGAGGCCGTCCGGCTCGCGGAGACCTTGGCCAGCTTGCGTGGCAGACCGCTGGCTGGACTGGCAGAGGTTACCGAGGCGACCCGGGCAGTGCTGTGTGATGGTGACGAGCTGGGGGTGCGCTACGTCACGGACCACCTTGTGGTCGGCCAGGCGCTTGGTTCGGTCAACCAGGCCGTGCCCACAGTCCCGCTGGAGGCCGACCTGGCCCGCAGCTGCCGTACCCTGCGGGTCCGGCGGGAGGCTCAACTCCGTTTCCATGATCTTGACTTGCGAAGGCCGATCGATCAGGCCCGTTCTCAGCTGTTCCATCGGTTGCGGCTCCTTGGGCTGAGCTGGATCGCGCCGGCTGAAAGTTCGGTGCAGAGTCAGGGCACGTTCCGCGAGACCTGGGAGTCTCGATGGGAGCCTGAGTACTCGGTGGCAATCGTCGAGGCATCGGTGTGGGGCACGACGGTGGAGTCGGCTGCGACTGCGCGGGTGGAAAGGGTCATCGATGAAGGTTCTCTGGTTGAGCTGACCCAGGCCGTCGAACGCTGCTTGCTCGCCGATCTACCCCGAGCGCTGAACCGGCTGCTCGCCACGCTTGCCGACAAAGCGGCGTTGGACGCCGACGTTGTGCACTTGATGGATGCACTCCCGGCGCTGGCACGCGCCCAGCGCTACGGCGACGTGCGGCAGACCGACACACGGGCGCTGCGCAAGGTAAGCGAGGTCATGGTGGTCCGGATCTGCGCCGGGCTGCGGCAAGCTGTTGCGCGTCTGGACGAAGCCAACGCGGCCGCCATGCGGCGCCGGATCGACAACGTCAATGCCGCCATCGGGCTTCTCAGCGATTCGATCAACGACACCGAAGATTCGGCACCGGCCGGACAACCCGACCTGCGAGCCCGGTGGCTGGAAACGCTCGGCACCATGATCGACCGAACTGATGTGCACGGCCTCTTGCTGGGTCGAATCGTGCGACTGCTCCTGGATGCGGAGCGGCTCAGCGACGTTCCGCTACGGCTGCACCGTGCCCTGTCTGCTGGAGTTCCAGCCGCAGACAAAGCGGCGTGGGTCGACGGCTTCTTCGCCGACGGCGCGCTACTGCTGATTCATGATGCGGAGTTGCGTAGCCTCCTGGACGGCTGGGTATGCCAGCTGGACGAGGCTCAGTTCGTCGACATGTTGCCGCTGCTACGACGGACCTTCGGCACCTTCGCTGCCGCCGAACGTCAAACGATTGCGGAACGGATTGCAGTTGGTGCCGAGAACCTCGATCGACAGCGTCCGGAAGAGTTTGATCTGGAACTGGCAGCCCCTGCGCTGGCAACCGTCGATCTCATTCTCGGCAGGCGTCATGACTGAGGCGGCCGCACGAACTGAGCGGCAGACCAGACTCTTGCGCTGGCGGTTGCTGCTCGGAGAGGCGTCCGCGGAGGAGCTGGATACCTCGCTGAGCCGTGAGGAACAGAAGATGGATGCCGCGCTCGCCGCGCTCTATGACGCGGCCGAGGAGGATGGCATTGCTTCACCGCGGCGCTCCGGCGGGCTCGGCTCGTCCGCTCCGCGGGTAGCGCGCTGGCTCGGCGACATCCGGACTTACTTCCCGACCAGTGTGGTGCAGGTGATGCAGCGAGATGCCATCGAGCGCTTGCATCTGACATCAATGCTGCTGGAGCCCGAGTTGCTGGATTCCATCCAGCCCGATGTTCATCTGGTCAGCTCCCTTGTCAGTCTCAGCAATGTGATGCCTGACTCGACCAAGCGCACGGCTCGCGTGGTCGTGGGTCAGGTTGTCGCCGAGATCGAGCGGCGCATCGCCAACAAGACCCGGTCAGCCGTCACTGGCGCGGTCAGCCGTGCCAGCCGGACCCGTCGGCCACGCCCCCGTGACATTGACTGGAACTCCACCATTCGCCGCAACCTCGATCACTACCTCCCCGAGCAGCGCACCATCGTCCCTGAGCGACTGGTGGGCTACGGCCGGGGCGCGAACGCCATCGTGAAGGAGGTTGTCGTCGCAATCGACCAGTCCGGATCCATGGCGGAATCGGTGGTCTATGCCGCTGTCTTCGGAGCAACCCTGGCATCAATCCGATCGGTGAAGACATCGGTGGTTGCCTTTGACACTGAGATCGCTGACCTCACCGACAAGCTGTCCGATCCCGTCGAGGTCCTCTTCGGTTGCCAACTGGGCGGAGGCACCGATATCAACCGGGCGCTGGCGTACTGTCAGCAGCTGATCACCCGCCCAACCGAATCGATCCTGGTGCTGATCTCGGATCTGTATGAAGGCGGCATCGCCGAGGAGATGCTGCGCCGGGTGGCCGGTTTGGTGCGTGCCGGCGTCACTGTGGTGGTCCTGCTTGCATTGTCGGATTCGGGTGCTCCGGCGTACGACCACGAGCACGCCGCAGCCTTGGCTGCGCTGGGCGTACCAGCCTTTGCCTGTACCCCGGATCTCTTTCCGGACCTGCTCGCCGTCGCGGTCAGCAAAGGCGACATCGGTCAGTGGGCCGCCAACGTTGCCAGCGCGGCCGCTGCACCCAGCCCCGCTATGCCGAGTCGCTAAAGGTCGCGTCGCCCGTGAGATGATCGGCTCCGTGGCAGCCGTTCCGTCCGTCTCGTACTCGATCACCGTGCGGTTGGAGGTTCCGGCTGGGGGAGCTTCGGTCAGCCAGTTGACGACGGCTGTTGAGCAAGCCGGCGGGGCGGTGACTGCCCTTGACGTGACGGCGTCTGGGCATGAGCGGCTGCGGATCGACGTAACGTGCGCAGCACGCGACACCGACCATGCCGAGCTGCTCGTCGAGGCAATGCGCAGCGTGCCTGGAGTCGTGATCGGCAAAATCAGCGATCGCACGTTCCTGATGCATCTCGGCGGCAAGATCGAGATGAACACCAAGCACCCCATCCGCAACCGGGACGATCTGTCGATGATCTATACCCCGGGTGTGGCGCGAGTGTCTTTGGCAATTGCCAAGAACTCCGAGGACGCCAGGCGGCTGACCATAAAGCGGAACAGCATTGCGGTGGTCACCGACGGGTCCGCGGTGCTTGGGCTGGGCAATCTCGGCCCGGAGGCGGCACTACCTGTGATGGAGGGAAAGGCGGCCCTGTTCAAACGCTTCGGCGACATCGATGCCTGGCCGCTGTGCCTGGACACCCAAGACGTCGACGAGATCGTCAAAGTGGTGCACGCGATCGCGCCCGGCTTCGCCGGGATCAATCTCGAGGACATTTCGGCACCCCGCTGTTTCGAGGTGGAGCGGCGGCTACGTCAACAACTGGAGATCCCCGTTTTTCATGATGATCAGCACGGCACAGCGATCGTGGTGCTGGGTGCGCTGTACAACGCCTTGCGGGTCGTCGACAAGCAGATTTCTGACGTAAAGATTGTGATGTCGGGCGCTGGTGCTGCAGGTACTGCTGTTATCAAATTGCTGATCGCCGCCGGAGCGCGAGATGTCGTGGTAGGCGACATCGTGGGGGTGGTACACCGGGGCCGCGGCGATCTGGTTGGTGAGCTGGAGTGGCTGGCCGAAAACACCAACCAGCTCGGGTTCGCCGGTTCCATCAGGGAGGCCGTGGTCGGCGCCGACATCTTCATCGGCCTCTCGGTGCCTGGGGTACTGTCTGGTTCCGATGTGGCGTCGATGGCAGATCGGTCGATCGTGTTCGCCCTGGCCAACCCGGTGCCCGAGGTGGATCCCGCCGAGGCATCTCAGTACGCGGCAGTTGTCGCCACCGGTCGTTCGGACTTCCCGAACCAGATCAACAATGTGCTGGCGTTCCCTGGGGTCTTCCGTGGCCTGCTCGACGCCCGCTGCGCACACGTCACGTCGAGTATGCTGCTGGCTGCTGCCCGTGCACTCGCCGGCGTCGTTACCGACGACGAGTTGAACGCCGCCTACATCGTGCCGAGCGTGTTCCACGCTGACGTGCACCACACGGTGGCGACGGCAGTGCGCCGAGCAGCCGGGGGGCCAACCGAATTACCGACCGACACCGAAGTCGCCCTATAAGTAGATGCCGTACTCAGCTTTGTCGCACCGCTCGCAGGTCTGGTCGCTGCGCGCTTGGCATCTGGCCGCCGCGGGAGCGGTGATCGCGGTGTTCCTGCAGCTGTGGGGGCTCTACCGTGTCGTCGGCCCGCCACAGCCGCCCTGGTTCCCGTTCGCCGACAAACTCGAGCATGCTGCTGGCTTTGCCCTGCCGGTGATGTTGATCTTGTTGGCGGTAGCACTGCGCCGCCCGCCCGGCTGGCAATGGCCCGGTGCCGCAACGACGGCGGTAGTGGTTGGTCTCTTCGCCGCGCACGCCGTCGTCAGCGAGGCGATCCAGCATCTCTGGTACCGCCATCGCACGGGCGATCCGCTCGACGTGCTGGCGGATTGGGTTGGTATCGCAGCCGCCGTGGTACTGCTTCGGTTGATCTTGGTGCACGGGTCCCGCAGCGCCTATCGAGGGTTTGCCGCATCGTGAACATGCAAGTCGGGCGTCACCCGGCCGCCGGAGATCTGCTGGTGGCGAGCATCATGCTTGCCGACGGCGTCTTCAACCAGACCGTGGTACTGATCTTGGATGCCGACGAGGACGGTGCCCTTGGGGTGATCTTGAACGAGATTTCCCAGACCCCCCTTGATGCGGTACTGCCGGACTGGGTGAGCACGGTGTCGGAGCCTCGGCTGCTCTTTCATGGCGGGCCGGTGTCACCGAACGGCGCGATATGCCTTGCCAGCGTGGCCGCGAACGGTGAGGAACCTCCGGGCTGGCGACCGCTGTTCGACAGCGTCGGTCTGTTGCATCTCGATACCCCGATCGAGATTGTCTCCGGCGCATACCGCGACCTGCGGATCTTCGCCGGCTATGCAGGTTGGGCTGCGGGCCAGCTCCAGGCAGAAATCTCCGAAGGCATGTGGCATGTGATGCCAGCGGACTATGACGACGTGTTTGGCGGCCAACCACTCGAGCTGTGGCGTGCGGTGCTGCGTCGGCAGCGAGGCGAGGTCGCGTTCTTCTCGACCTGGATGGAGAATCCCGAGCTCAACTGAGGTTAATCTGCCATGCGTCGCCTGTGGCGACATCATCGTAAGACTGTGAAGCTTGTTTTCATGATGCATAGGATTACGTCGCAGGAGTCGCCTAGTGAGAAGGTCATCGCGGGTGTGCTCACCGAGACGTCGGTGTTCATATCGCACTGACGGAAGGGATACGGGTGTCTGAAACAACCAAGGGCGCGGGGGCGCGCAGCCGGGTGCTGGTGGTTGACGACGACGCGGCGCTCGCTGAGATGCTGTCGATCGTGCTTCGGAATGAGGGTTTCGAGCCGATTTGGTGCGCGCATGGGGACAAGGCGTTCTCAGCATTTAAGGAGGCCAAGCCGGACCTGGTGCTGCTCGACCTGATGCTGCCAGGGCGGGACGGTGTAGACGTCTGTCGCGACATACGTGCTGAATCCGGGGTGCCGATTGTCATGCTGACAGCCAAGACCGACACCATTGATGTCGTCGAGGGGCTAGAAGCCGGTGCCGACGACTACGTCGCCAAGCCTTTCAAGGCCAAAGAGCTCGTCGCCAGAATCAAAACCCGGCTTCGCCGGATGCCGGCGTCGGAGGAGATCGACGTTGAGACCCTGCGGATCGGCGATCTCTCGATCAGCGTCGACGGGCATTCAGTGAAGCGAGATGGGGTCCAGATCCAGCTCACGCCTTTGGAGTTCGACCTCCTACTGGCCTTGGCGCGACGCCCCTGGCAGGTCTTCAGTCGCGAGGTATTGCTCGAGCAGGTGTGGGGCTACCGCCATGCCGCCGACACGCGGCTGGTGAACGTACACGTGCAGCGGCTACGTTCCAAGATCGAGAGGGATCCCGAGCACCCCGAGATCGTTGTAACCGTACGCGGAATCGGCTACAAGGCCGGCGAAACCAACCAGGCTCGATAGCCGGTTCCGCTCGATGGCGGTCTCTGACGCGAACCTCGGCTTATGGTCTCGATTCTGAAAACTCTCAAATCTCGCTGGTGGCGGTTTCCCGTCACATGGTGGTGGCGGTCCTTGCCGCTTCGCGTGGTGCTCACGGTATTTGTCGCATCGGTGCTGGTGCTGGTTCTCGGCGGTTTCTTGCTGATGCAGCAGGCCACACTCGGCGTCATCGACGGCAAGGAGGAGACTGCCAAGAACGAGGCCCGGCAGGCTGTCAACACTGCACAACAGCAGCTCAACGCAGCTGACCTGACCGGTGGCGTCAATGTCGACAAGCTGCTCCTCGATCTGGCTACCGGTTTCGCCAATCGGGCCGAGCAGTTTGAGGTGATCATCATTGCCGGGGGTCAGACGATCACAGCCGGGAATGCAGCGACCTCCAGTATTCCGCCTGCGCTGCGCAAGCAAGTCGAACAGAGCAACGACTTGTTGATGACCCCAACACAGATTTACTACCGCGACATGCGGCCTTCGGTGGCAGGGCTTGCCGCCGGCGCGACCCTGAGCCTGCCATTGACCGGTCGCTATCAGATCTACTTGATGTTTCCGCTCACGCAGGAGGTGGCCACTCTCGTCGTCCTGCGTAATGCGGTAGTGACGACGGGTGCGATCTTGGTGATCTTGCTTACCTTCATCGCAGCGCTGGTCAGCCGTCAGGTCGTTACACCAGTACGTGCTGCCCGCCGGGCAGCCGAAAGCCTCGCGTCGGGCAACCTGCATGATCGAATGAAGGTGCGGGGCCAAGACGACCTGGCCCGACTGGCCACGTCGATGAACTACATGGCCTCCGAGCTCGAGAAACAGATCAACACGCTCGAAGAACTGTCTGCGGTCCAGCAGAGATTCGTCTCCGATGTCTCGCACGAGCTGCGTACCCCCTTGACCACCGTCCGGATGGCTGCGGAGGTGTTGCACGAGGCTCGTGAGGACTTCGACCCCGTTGCTGCACGCTCAGCCGAGCTGCTGCTGAACGAGCTTGATCGCTTCGAGTCACTGCTTACCGACTTACTTGAGATCTCCCGCTTCGACGCAGGGGCGGCCGTGCTGAATCTTGAGGAAACAAACCTGCGCGATCTGGTGCAAGAAGTGGTCGAGGCGAATGCCCGGCTTGCCGAGACCAACCACACCGAGATCACGATTCGTGCCAGTGGCGATGCGAAGGCCGAGGTTGACGCCCGCCGGATTGAGCGGATTTTGCGCAACCTCCTGGTGAACGCGATCGAGCACAGCGAAGGCCATCCGATCGACATCTTGATCGAAGGCGACGAGGCCGCAGTCGCAGTCGCAGTTCGTGATCATGGCGTGGGCTTCGAAGCCAGTCAGGCCAGGCAGGTCTTCCATCGCTTCTGGCGCGGTGACGCAGCACGCGCACGCGCTGTCGGCGGGACTGGGCTCGGCCTGGCAATCGCGATGGAAGACGCGAACCTTCACGGCGGCTGGCTGACGGCATGGGGCCGGCCGGCCATGGGCGCCCAGTTCCGGCTCACCCTGCCGCGAAAGGCGGGAGCAATCCTGGAGACGTCACCCCTTCCACTTGTGCCACGAGACCTGGTTGGACCAGGTGGCACCAAACTTGATGGTCTTGAAGTTCCGGCGCCTCTGGCTCCGACGCAGACGACGTCGCTGCCTGCCGCCCCACAGCCATCGGGTGTGGCGAAACCAACCGCGGCGGAGCCAACGGCTGCAGAAACGACAGTGAGTCCGTCGTGACGAGGGCACAGCGCCATCTCGTGGGCATCCTTGTCCTGATAGCCAGCTTGCTGGCTGCGGCCGGCTGCGTAAGCGTCCCGATCTCGGGACCGATCGACAAGGTGGGGGGCTCGCAACCTCCCTGTCAGAACTGCGTGAATGTCGAAGTGGCGCCTCCCGCCCTGGGTGCGGAGCCGAAGGAGATTGTGGAGGGATACCTTCGAGCGACCTCCAACTACCAGCCAAACTATTCGGTGGCCCGGCAGTTTCTCACTCGGATGGCAGCCGAGAAGTGGAGCCCTGAGCGAGGCGCGTCGATCTATCGAGGTTTAGTGACCGCGTCAGCTGGCAACACGGTCAAGTTCGATGGGGAACTCGTAGGCTCTCTTGAGCCTGACCGCACCTACACTGCGGGCGGGCGGCAGTTTGAATGGAACTTCCGGTTACTCCAAGAGAACGGCGAGTGGCGGATCGACACACCGCCGCCGGGACTGATGGTCGCTGAATACTCCTTTAAATCCTTCTATCAGACCTACGATCTCTATTTCTTCGGGAATGGCGGCTCGCTGGTCCCGGACCCCATCTACCTCCCGGCGCTGAGCAACCCTGCAAACGTGGCGTCCGCCTTGATGAAGGCGCTGCTCAATGGACCCTCGAAATGGTTGGAGCCCGCCGTCTCCAGTGCCATCCCGCCGAACACCAGTTTGAGCGTGGACTCGGTGACGATCACAAACGGCATCGCTGAGGTACCACTCAGCGACTCTGTGCTGACGCTTCCGGATCAGCAGCGCAGTTTGCTGGCTGCGCAAATCGTGTACACGCTCAGGCAGGTTGGTGGGGTCAAGGGCGTCTCGATCAAGGTAAACCAGCAGCCGTACCGAGTGCCTGGAAGCGACCCGAATGGCCTGGCGATCTCGGCTGACGCCATTCCTCAGGATCTCGACCCGATCCCATTCGTCTCAGGGGATCAGCTCTACGCCGTCCCCAACACGAGCCGCGGCGTCAAGGTAGTGAGTCCGACCGCCGATTCCCCAGCAGTCAGCCCGCTGCCCGGACCGCTGGGCGGGAATGACTACGCGGTGGACGCACTAGCGGTATCGATGACGAACACGGATCTCGCTGTTACGACCGATCGTGCGACGACGCTACGACGTGCGCCAATAGCGACCGGGCAACCACGCACGCTGCTCACCGGCGCCAGCAACCTGCTCAGACCACAGTTCACCAGGTATGGCGAGATCTGGGAGATTGGATTCAAGGGTGACCGCCAGCGTATGTGGATGTTCACGGCCGCTGCGGATCCGCGGAGCCGCGGCGTCACGATGGAGATCAACTCACCAGTCCTCGGGAAAGTGACGGCGTTTAAGATCTCGCCCGACGGCACTCGGATGGCGTTGGTTCGGAGCACCGGCGCGGGCTCCGAGCTCGGGCTGGCGCGGATCGTCCGTTCCGAGAAAAAGATCATGGTTGATGGCTGGCGAACTTTGAACACCAGACAGGCCAACATGCAGCCGATCGGCAACATCAGAGATGTTGCATGGCTCGACGCCACCGAGCTGATGGTCTTGGGGGCCGCGGACTCCGACAGGCCATACGCGCCATTCCGAGTAGTGGAGGATGCCTCGCGGATCACCCCGGAGGGCGAGCCTAAGAACTGGGATGCCGTCGAGCTTACGGTGCTGCCCCGGACGCAGACTGCAGTCATCATCGGAGCACGCGGACACACCTGGAAGGACAGCGGCAGCCAGTGGATGCCCTTCGTGGATCACATGCGAACTATCGCCTATCCCGGCTAGTGGTCACGGCTATCCACAGATTGCCTGGCGCAAGCCGCTAACGAAGCCCGGTGGCGACAGACTCGGCCGGTGACCCTAGAACATTGGCTGGCGGCAGCCGGTGACCTGCTCCTGGGTGCCAAGTGTCATGGCTGTGGGCAGCTCTGGTGGGGTATCTGCCCCAGCTGTCGGCAGCAGCTCGCTAGGCGGCGTCCTTTCTTCACCACCCCAGTTCCCTGCCCCGACGGATTCCCTGTCACGGTCACGTCTTCGGCGTACGACCCGATCCTGCGCAAGGTGATCAACGCCCACAAGGAGCATCAGGCGCTCACGCTGACCAGTTTCCTCGCTGAGCGGCTGGCTTGGTCGGTGCACACGTTACTGATGAGCGAACCCCATGGCGCCGGCGGCATCGTCTTGGTGCCGATTCCCTCGTCGGCGCATGCGGTTCGTCGCAGGGGCTTCGATGCCACAGCGTCGATCGCCCGGCTTGCGGCGCGCCAGCTCCGGGCCCGGTATCCGATGACGGTTCGGTTGGCACTGGCGCAGGGACGGCGGGTCGCCGATCAGGCTGGTCTGGGCGCAGCAGCTCGGCAGCAGAACCTGTGCGGCGCCTTCCGGCTGCGGAAACCGATCACAGCCGCTGCAGCGGTACTCGTCGACGATCTGGTGACAACCGGCAGCAGCCTTACCGAGGCTGCACGGGTCCTTCGAGCGGCCAGAATCACTGTCCTGGGTGCAGCAACGGTGGCGGCAACCGTACGCCTACGGCCCGAAATCGGCCCAGATCGGCGACTTCGAGGGGCAGGTGTTCACGGACTGAGAAGTCAGTGAGGATCCCGAGGAAGCGGTAGAAATACCCCATGACAAGGATTAGCGTCTTGTCTATGGCGCTTGCGCACCAGGGGGATTTCAGTTCAGGCCGAAATCAAGGTGCGTTCAGTGCCTTCGCCATTTCTGAGCCGCCTTCGCAGTGCGGCCAGCACTCGCGAGTGAACGCCGGGCGCATGCTCGCCTGATCGCGTCGTTCGAAACTACCCACTCCTCAATGGAGGTAGAGATGGATGTTGTCGTCAAGTCCCGACATTGCAACGTGTCGGATCAGTTCCGCTCCTACGTGGATGAGAAGATCACCCGACTTTCCAAGCTCAACGACCGGGCAATTCGCGTCGAGGTAGAGGTATCAGCAGAGCGGAACAGGCGACAACAGAACCAGGCGAGCCGTGTCGAGATCACGCTTCGTACCAAGGGCCCGGTGGTACGGGCGGAGGCCGCAGCCGAAGACAAGGCTGCAGCTTTCGATCTAGCGTTGGACAAGCTGATGGCTCAGCTACGCAAGGCAGCCGACCGTAAGCGGGTGCATCGTGGCCAGCATTCTCCGCGCTCATTATACGAGGCAGCGGCCGAATTACCGCTGATCGATGGCAGCGTGTCGGAGACCAACGGGTCGTCGGTGCGCAGGATCGCCGGGATTGAGGTTCATGGCGACGGACCCATGGTGGTGCGCGAGAAGTTCCATCCGGCGGTGCCCATGAGCCTCGACCAGGCGCTGCACGAGATGGAGCTCGTCGGGCATGACTTCTACCTGTACATCGACTCCGAGTACATGGCGCCCAGTGTTGTGTACCGCCGCCGTGCCTACGACTACGGTGTGATCCGCCTGGACATGGCCTACGCCCTGGTCTCCTGATTCCACGCCAGCGCCGCGATTTCGGCCTTTGGGCCCGCTGACACCGGGGAGCCGTACGAGCGGGCTAGGCAAACGCGTGCTTCGGCTCCGCGGTCGGCGTGAGCTTTTGCTTGGCCTGGGATTTCAAGCATCTTAGGTTTGCTACGCCCGCTCCTACGCCTCCCCGGTGTCAGCGGCTCGGGCGATGGCCCACGGCACTGTAGGTCATCAGGAGTCGCGTTTCGCAGGGCTTAGGCATCTTGGGTTTGCTACGGCCGGCAGTACGCCTCCGCGGTGTCAGTGGGTACGGCTAGCCTCTGCGTGGTGCGACGTGAACAGCTGAGCAAGGCGGAGGCGAGACGGATCGCGCTCGCTGC
>DASRJV010000234.1:0-10571 GCA_035649295.1 Propionibacteriaceae bacterium | reverse complement strand
ACCCGACTGCGGCTACGCCAGCTTCGAAAGCGGGCGTTTCGACCTTCGCCAGGCCGACGACGGCGACGAGCGCGATCAGCAGTAGGCCGAGGCTGGCCAGGGCCCTTCTGCCGCTGGGTGGATCTGCATGTTGCTCGGCCTCGACGACCTCCCCGGCTGAGGTCATCGGGAGGAAGAAATCGCGATGGCGACCGGCCTGTGTGATGACGAATACCCCATACAGAGCCAAGGAGGCGATCGCGGCAAAGGTGAGCTGGGCCGGGCTGAACTCCGGACCCGGGCGACAGGTCGTGAAAGTCGGTAGCACCAAGCTCAATGTGGCCAAGGTGGTTACCGTTGCCAACGCAGCTCCAGTGCCCTCAGCGTTGAACATCGTGAGGTTGAAACGCACCGCGCCGATGAGCAAGGCGATACCGACGATGCCGTTGCAGGTGATCATCACCGCCGCGAAGACGGTGTCACGTGCCAACTGCTCAGTTCCAGGACCGCCCCCGGCCATTAGTGCCACGATCAGCCCGACCTCGATGACTGTCACCGCGACAGCTAGGACAATGGACCCATATGGCTCACCGACGCGGTGGGCAATGATCTCGGCATGATTCACCGCGGCCAGAACTGCGCCCGCTAGCGCTACTGCCACGATGACCTGGACCAGAACCCCGATGTCGCGACCCCATGTGAGCGCGAGCAGGAGTGCTGCAAGAACGGGGACAACCATCGTCCACGACAAGAACCTGGCAAGACGACCGGCCGTCATGGAGCCAGGCTTCCATAGCAGATCCCCACAGGTGTGTCGTCCGAGAGGTTCTGTCAGAGCCTGCCGATACCGTCGAGGCATGGATATCAAGCTCGAACTTGTCGGTGTGCCGGTCAGCGATGTCGACCGCGCCAAAGCCTTCTACGTCGACCAGGCTGGTTTCGTCCTCGACCATGATCACACGTTGAGCGATGACATCCGCTTTGTGCAGCTCACGCCACCCGGCTCCGCGTGCTCGATCGCTATCGGCAAAGGGCTGACCAAGCTTTCGCCCGGAGCTCTGGACAACCTTCAGGTCGTGGTGAGCGACATTCACGAAGCCAGAGCGGAGTTGGCCGGGCGGGGCGTCGAGGTCAGTGAGGTCGACGTCCTCCCCTGGGGGTCCTTCATCTTCTTCAGCGATCCCGACGGCAATCGCTGGGCTGTGCAGCAGGTGCCCGATTATGGCCGCGGCTAGCGGTCGGTGCTTGAATTCCCACCCGAGCGCCGTCGCAGAGTCAGGAAGATCAGGAGCAGTCCCACAACGAGGCAGAGCAGTCCGATAGCGAGCCAGGTCCGGCTGCCGGTCATGAAGCTTCCCTTGATGAAGCCTGCACCCTGACCAATCCATGTCGCACCGACGAGGACGGCGAATCCTCCGATGATCAAGCTGAAGGTACGCGCCGCCGGGGATTTCATCTGAAGTTCATCCCTATCGGGTGATCTGGAACAAGTGGTCGTCGTTGGATGCCGGATCGCCTCTGCCATCGGTGTTGGAGCTGGTCATCAGCAGACTGTTTCCGTCGATGGCGACCGCCACGGTCCGGAGCCGGCCGTAGTCTCCACGGAAGTGTGCGATCGGGTCGCCGGTCTTCGTGCCATCAAGCGGGATCTGCCAGAGCCGTTCCCCACGCAAACCCGCCATCCACAGATCGCCCTGCCAGTACGCCAGCCCGGAAGGCGAGGCATCGCGGGTACGCCAGACAACCTTCGGGTTCGTCATGCCGCGCACCTTGCCGGAGCCTTCCACCTCGGGCCATCCGTAGTTGTCACCCTCTTTGATCAAGTTCAGCTCGTCCCACTCTTGCTGGCCGAACTCGCTGGCCCACAATCGGCCGTCATCGTCGAAGGCCAGTCCTTGGACGTTGCGGTGGCCGTAGCTGAAGACCTCGTTGTCGAACGGGTTGCCGGGTGCGGGCCTGCCGTCGGGCCTGAGTCTGAGGATCTTCCCGCCAAGCGAGTCTTTGTTCTGCGCCAGCCTGCCGCTTCCGCTCTCACCGGTACCGACGTACAGATAGCCGTCTGGACCCACCACCATCCGGCCGCCGTTGTGGATGAAGCCTTTCGGAATACCGCGGAGGATGACCTTCGGTGAGCCGAGGTCACGTCCGTTCCAGCTCATCGAGACGATCCGGTTGTCATCAGCGGCGGTGTAATACGCGAAAACAGTCTTTTCGTCCTCGGTAATGGCCAGGCCCAGTAGGCCACCCTCACCAGCCGGATCCGCTTCCTCGATAGTCCGGACGCGTGACGCCGAACCATTGTCCACTCGGACAATCCGCCTGGTATCGCGTTCACTGATCAGGAAGCTGCCATCTTTGAGCGGGACCAGACCCCACGGCGCATCGAGATCGGAGGCAACCTCCCGCGTGCGAGGATCGCCGCGGGACTGGACGGTGCTGGGACTCGGGGTTGGACTGTTGGGACTTGGATTAGACGGCGGTGCTGAGGTTGCGGGAGTCGGCTCGGCCGTGCGGGTCTCAGGGTTTGGCTCGTTAGCTGCATTGGTGCAGCCAGTGAGCAGCAGCAGAGCACCACAAGCGGCCAGCAAACGTGACCGCCTGCCCCGATGCATGGCCGGAACCCGGGTCGGGTTCACCTCCACAGTCTCGTCTGCTCTCACGTCCGTAAGTCCGAGGAGTTCAAGATGTTGATCGCATCCGGCTCGCCCACCAGCTTGATCTCGGCCACGCTGGTCCGCCCATGGGCGTACAACATCAATTCGCTAGGGGTGCCGACCAGGGTGACGGTCGACGTGCCGCTCACGGCTCGGATCGTCTCTGGTGCACCGTCTGCGTCGGCTGAGCCGAGGCGTTCCAGGACGACTCCGACCTGAACCCTGCGGAACCAGGCTCGACCCAGCAGCTTGAGTCGGCGCCACATCCACTCCTCGACCTCGTCATCAAGGTGCCGCGAGGTCTGCGGGGAGTCCCCGGCCCGGCGAACGTCTTCGTGGTGGATGAAAAATTCGGTGGTGTTCGCCCCCTCGTCGACGCCCGGAATCGCGAAGATCGAGAATCGCGCGGGACCTCTGCGAACCCGGTCAACCAGGTCGGAGAATTCCCACCGCTGCTTGATTTCAGCTATCCGGCGCTCGTAAAAGCTGGACAACGGCTTGGCAACGATGCCGCTTGCCCCAATCGGATCAGTTTCGCGAACCCAAAGATGAGCGGCGAGGTCGTGGGTGTCCCAGCCCTCGCAGAGAGTGGGTGCCTGCGGTCCGACCTTGTCAAGCAAGTCGCACAGCTCAGCCCGTTCGGACCTGGCAAACGTCACGAGCGACCATCGTAGCGCCACCCACTTGGACCTCCGTATGGTCACGCTCGCCCCAAGCGTGAAAAAGGAGCCACCCGCAAGACTCACCACTGGTTGGAAAGTTGCGGATCAGTGACAGGCCGTATTGGAACAATGGTCGCGTGACCGACCCAGCACCGGCCGTCGCCGGCAGCATGCTCGACGAGGACGTGGCCGCATTGCTCAAGCGCGACCCCGCCGGACTGGTTACGGCGGTCATCCAAGATGAGCGCACCGGAGAGGTCTTGATGGTGGGCTGGATGGACGACGTCGCCCTCCACAAGACATTGACCACAGGGCGCTCCACTTTCTTCTCGCGTAGTCGGGGCGAGTATTGGGTGAAGGGCGAGACCAGTGGCCATCGGCAGTGGGTCCGCGAGGTGCGGCTCGATTGCGACGGCGACACCGTGCTGGTGAAGGTTCATCAGGAAGGAGTCGCCTGCCATACCGGCGATCGCACGTGCTTCGACGGGCGCAAGCTCCCGGCTGTTGTTGTCGATCACATCGAGGACCCGGGGCGGTGACCGAGCTTTCACCGTCGCTGGAGGAGTTCCGCAAGCTAGCTGTGGAGCGTCGAGTCATCCCCGTCTACCGCCGGCTGCTCGCCGACGCCGAGACAGCTATCGGGCTCTATCGCAAGCTGGCCAGGAATCGAGCGGGCAGCTACCTGCTCGAGTCGGCTGAGCAGGGCGTGTGGTCTCGCTACTCCTTCGTTGGAGTCAGGACAGCTGCCACCTTGACCGAGCAGCACGGTCAGGCCGTCTGGCTAGGGCATGCGCCTGTCGATCTGCCGACTGGTGGAGACCCGTTGGCCGCCCTACGCGAGACGCTGCGCCTGCTGCATACCCCGCATGGAGAGGACCTGCCGCCTTTCACATCCGGTCTGGTCGGTTATCTCAGTTACGACGCGGTACGCCGGGTGGAGCGGCTCCCTGACTCCTGTGTTGACGATTTGAAGATTCCGGAGCTGGCCTTTCTGCTGGCTTCTGATCTTGCCGTTCTTGATCACTACAACGGCGAGGTGTGGTTGGTGGCCAACGCAATCAACTTCGACAACACCGATGAGCGCGTTGACGAGGCGTACGCCGCCGCGGCGGCCCGGGTCGAATCCATGACCGAGTCGCTGGTCCAGCCCACTCCCGCAGGCGTGGTATCGGCCAGCTTCGAGCAGCCGACTCTGCCGATCCGGCGCCAGCGCACGCCCCAGGAGTACCAGCGGGCAGTCAGTGCCGCGGTCGAGGAGATCAAGGCCGGTGAGGCGTTCCAGATCGTCGTCAGCCAGCGGTTCGAAGTAGACACCAGCGCCGACGCTCTCGACATCTACCGAGTGCTGCGACTGACCAACCCGAGCCCGTACATGTACCTGCTCAGGCTCGACGGCTTCGACATCATCGGGTCGTCTCCAGAAGCACTGGTGACCGTCAAGGGAACGACAGCTGTCACGCATCCGATCGCCGGCTCGAAACCACGCGGGGCCACCCCTGCCGAAGACGCCGCCTTGGAAGCCGAACTCCTCGCAGATCCCAAGGAACGCGCTGAGCACGTGATGCTGGTCGATCTCGGCCGCAATGATCTCGGTCGAGTCTGCGAGCCGGGCACTGTCGAGGTCGTGGAGTTCATGGAAGTCCGCCGCTACAGCCACATCATGCATCTCGAGTCGACAGTCACCGGCACGATTGCCGAAGATCGCACCGCACTCGACGTGGTGCTGGCGGCCTTTCCTGCTGGAACCCTCTCTGGCGCACCGAAAGTACGTGCAATGGAGATCATCGACAAACTCGAGGTTTCCCGCCGCGGCCTTTACGGCGGGGTGGTCGGGTATCTCGACTTCGCCGGTGACGCCGACGCTGCCATCGCGATCCGAACGGCGCTGCTGCGCGACGGGGTTGCGTATGTCCAGGCCGGAGGCGGAATCGTTGCCGACTCACACCCTGCGACCGAGGATCGGGAGACTCAGAACAAAGCGGCCGCGGTGGTTCGGGCTATCTCTGTGGCCGAGAGCTTCAGTGCGGTCAAACCAGCTGTCCCGACCGCGGAAGCGGGAGCCGAGGCCGGATGAAGAGTCGGACACTGGCGTTCGGCTGCTTGATCATCGGCGGCGCGCTGGCGCTGGTTGGCGGTGCGCAACCGTGGTGGCGAGCCGACAGCCAAGGTGCCGTCGTGAAGTTCAGCGGAACCCAGGCGACCACGGGATTGAGCCAGGCACTTGCGATCGTCGCGCTTGCCGGCACATTGTTGCTGCTGGTACTCCGGGCGCGCGGACGCCGCGTGGTCGGCGGACTGTTGCTGGTGATTGGCGCCGCAGTCGCCATCGTGGGCGTACTCAGGCTGCAGCCAAGCGCGGAGGCCGTGCGCAGCCAGGTGCGGGAAGTGAGCCTGGCGGACGCATTCCAGCTGAGCCCGACGGTTTGGGCGTGGGTCTTTGCGCTTGCCGGTGTGCTGGTCGCCGGCGGTGCGGTTTTGACCATGATCACCGCGGCGGCCTGGTCATCCGCATCCGATCGTTTTGAGGCCGGAGTGGCCAGCGCGGAGAGTTCCGCTGTCGACGATCCAGCCGAGCTGTGGAAGGCGCTGGATGCGGGAGTCGATCCAACCACAGACGCGAGCGAGGAGGCGAAGGTGCCACACCCCGATGTGCAGGATCGCGCTGCAGGCGCCACAATGGAGGACACCGGCCGGCAGGAGCGCGAAGCGTGACGGGAGTCCTGGACGGTTCGTGCTCAGGATGCAGATCCCGATCAGCAGAAGCGAGGGAACCATGGCAGGCACACAGCAGCGCTCGGACGTGACATACGTGGTGAACCGACGCGGCAAGCACGTGCACCACGGCCGGACCCTTGCTGCATGGACCGGCTCAGTCATCGGTCTGCTGGCGTTCATCATCGGCGGGATCGCAGTAGTTTTTCAGGAATGGCCGCTGTTCTGGGCGTCGGTCGGCCTGGCTGTCGCGGCCTTGATCGTGACCGTAGTCCTGCAGCGCATGGGCTACGGCGCAAACTGATCGGTCCGATCATGGGTGCCTTAGACGACATCATTGCCGGCGTCCGCCAGGATCTGGCAGTTCAACAAAGCCGGGTTCCGCTGGACCGCCTGAAGGAAAGATCTCAGCACGTCGACCCTGCCATCGATCCGATGCCGAGGTTCCGCGGTCCTGGCGTGGCGGTAATCGCCGAGGTCAAGCGGTCCAGTCCCAGCAAGGGCTCGCTGGCTGAGATCGACGATCCGGCTGCACTTGCCGTGGAGTACGAGGCCGGCGGCGCGGCTGCCATCTCGGTGCTGACTGAGCAGCGGCACTTCGCTGGTTCGTTGGATGATCTTGTCCGGGTGCGTTGTGCGGTGGACATTCCCGTCCTCCGCAAGGATTTTGTGGTCACCGCATACCAGCTCTTCGAGGCACGAGCCGCGGGAGCCGACATGGTGCTGCTGATCGTTGCCGCGCTCTCCGACCCGGAACTGATCTCCCTCGTCGAGCGAGCTCGCTCAATTGGCCTGACCCCACTCGTTGAGGCGCATACGGCCGATGAGGTGCACCGGGCAGCGGACGCCGGAGCCACGATTATCGGTGTCAATGCACGCAATCTTCAGACCCTCAAGGTGGAACCATCGACCTTCGCCCGGCTGGCGCCGCTGATTCCGGACGGCATAGTCCGGATAGCGGAGTCCGGTGTGCGCGGACCGCACGATGTGATCGACTTGGCGCGGGCCGGAGCGGACGTGGTGCTCGTCGGTGAGGCCCTGGTGACGGGACGGGATCCGCGCAGCGGAGTGGCGGACCTGGTGGCCGCGGGAGCGCACCCGGCGCTGCATAAGCCCTAGGCCGTGTCCTCTTCACCACACGTGCGTACCTCACAGTAAGGAATCCGAGTCGTGTCCAGGCAGTCCACCGTGACGTCGGAGCTGTCTCAGGTAGCTGGCGGCCCCCTGCCTGATGCGACCGGCCATTTCGACCGGTTCGGCGGAAGATTCGTACCCGAGGCGCTGTACGCGGCGCTGTTGCAGCTGGAGCGGGAATTTCACGCCGCGATGGCCGACCCTGGTTTCAAGGCGGAATTGAGCGAACTGCTGGCCGACTACACCGGGCGGCCCAGCCCGATTACTCAGGCCAAACGGTTCAGCGAACATGCGGCTCCGACGCCGAGCGGACAGACCCCGGTCATCGTGCTGAAGCGAGAGGATCTGAACCACACCGGTTCACACAAGATCAACAATGTGCTCGGCCAGGCGCTGCTGACGCGGCGCATGGGCAAGACGCGGGTGATCGCGGAAACCGGAGCCGGTCAGCATGGGGTCGCGACCGCAACTGCGGCCGCGCTGTTCGGACTCGACTGCACGGTCTACATGGGGAAGGTCGACACCGAGCGACAGGCACTCAACGTCGCGCGCATGCGCCTGCTGGGCGCCGAGGTAATCGCGGTGGAGTCTGGGACGCAGACTCTGAAAGACGCCATGAACGACGCGATGCGCGACTGGGTCGCCTCTGTTGATCACACTCACTACCTGATTGGCTCAGTTGCCGGCCCGCATCCGTTCCCGCTGCTGGTTCGTGAGTTCCAGCGGGTGATCAGCACCGAAGCGCGAGCTCAGCTCCTTGACCGTTTCGGCCGGTTGCCTGACGCGGTTGCCGCCTGCGTCGGTGGTGGCTCCAATGCGCTCGGCATCTTCGCCGACTTCATCCCCGATACCGATGTTGCGCTCTGTGGCTTCGAGGCCGGCGGTGAGGGGGTTGAAAGCGGTCGGCATGCCGCGACTGTCTCGGTGGGAGAGATTGGGGTGCTGCACGGGATGCGGACCTTTGTGCTCCAGGACGAGGACGGTCAAACCAAGGCGTCGCACTCGATCTCGGCAGGGCTGGACTATCCGGGGGTTGGACCAGAACACGCTTGGCTCGCCGAGACCGGTCGTGCCCACTACGAGCCGATCAGCGACGCCGAGGCAATGGATGCCTTCCAGTTACTCTCCCGCACCGAGGGCATCGTTCCGGCGATCGAGTCCGCGCATGCCCTGGCTGGTGCGCTTAAGCTCGGCCCCCGTCTGACACCTACCGAGTCGGGCGAGCCGCCGTTGATCTTGGTCAACCTCTCCGGCCGCGGTGATAAGGATGTGGATACCGCGATCACGTGGTTCGGCCTGGACACCACCGGGACGTCATCGGAATCAGCGGGTGCCTCCCCGGGCACCGGGCCGAAGCGGTGAGCATCGACCCCGGCCACACGGGGCAGCTATTGCGCCAGATCCGAGGCCAGGGCCGCGGAGCGTTGGCCGGTTTTCTCCATGTCGGCTACCCGACGGTGGACATGTCGTTGCAGGCACTCAGGGCGCTCACCGGGGACGGTGAGTCTGAGGGCGTTGACCTCGTCGAGGTTGGCATGCCGTACAGCGATCCCATGATGGACGGGGTGACGATCCAACGCGCTGGGACCAAGGCACTGGAACGGGGCGTGCGAACCCGCGATGCCTTTGCTGCCGTTGAGACCGTGGCGAGTCGTGGCGTCCCAGCGGTGGTGATGACCTACTGGAACCTCATCGAACGCTACGGTGCCGACCGCTTTGCCCGCGATCTTGCCTCTGCCGGTGGCGCAGGTGCGATCACCCCGGACCTGACCCCGGACGAGGCGGGGGAGTGGGTCAGCGCTTCTGATGCTTACGGTCTGGACCGGATCTTTCTGGTCTCGCCGTCCTCAACTGATGAGCGGCTCTCCTCAACCGTGGCGGCGTGCCGTGGCTGGGTCTACGCCACTTCGGTGATGGGCGTCACAGGCCCTCGGACTCAAACCTCAACCGCCGCACCGGAGCTGGTGCGGCGAATACGCGAGGTGGATTCATCTGTCATGGTCGGCGTCGGCCTCGGCGTGTCCAATGGCGAGCAGGCGCATGAGGTGACTCGTTTCGCCGATCTGGTGATCGTGGGTTCTGCGCTGGTCAAGACTCTGCTCGACGCCGAGGACGCTGGGCGAACAGGGGATTTGGCGGGGTTGCGGGCCCTCGTCGCCGACCTCGCCGACGGCGTCCGCGTCAGCCGCGGCCTGCAAACCGACCAGCGTTCGCCGGCCGCAGAATCGGGAACTTCGCAGCGAGCCCCAGGGTTAGTCGGGACGTGAGCAGCACCCTACGATCCGGCCCCTTACGATCCGGGATCGCAGCCTGCTCGCTGCTGGCGATCGGTGTACTGCTGTTGATCTCCGGATGTACAGCAGCGCCGAGTGGTCCAACCGGCCACCGGGACGCCGATCCGGCCGGATTTACGGGCGGGTCCTCACTGCCGGAGCCATATTCCATGCCTGAGGTATCTCTGATCGATACGTCAGGCCGGCCATACAACCTCGCGACGACGCCGTCCAAACCGGTCACACTGCTGTTCTTCGGCTACACCCACTGCCCAGACGTCTGTATCGCCGTCCTTTCCGACGTCTCGCTCGCGCTGCAACGGCTGGCACCGGCCGATCGAGATCAGATCCAGCTGGTCTTCGTCACCACAGATCCCGCGCGCGACCAGGAGAAGGAGATCCGGCGCTACCTCGACCGGTTCAATCCCAGCTTCGTGGGTCTGACCGGCCCGATGTCGACGATCAAGCGCGTCGGCAGCGAAGTCGGGGTGGACATCGAGGGCAAGAGGAAGCTGCCGAGCGGCGGTTACGAGGTGGGCCACTCAGCCCAGGTGATCGGATTCAGCCGTAACTCTGGCGTGGTGATTTGGACCCCAGGCACTCCGGTTGCCGCGCTCAAGCATGACTTTGCGCTGCTGGTGGAGCGGTCGCGTTGAGCGCTTCCGCCGCCGCCGAACCGCGGTTCGCCGCCGCGGCCCGCTGGATCTCGACGGGAGCGCGGCTGGTGCTCGGTGGTGTGTTCATCGTCGCAGGAGCGCTCAAGGTCATCGATCCGCAGTCCTCGGTGGCAGCGGTGCGCGCCTACCGGCTGCTGCCGAGCTCCCTGGAGACCATGGTCGGATGGGGGCTGCCATTTGCGGAGATCGCCTTGGGGCTGTTGCTGCTTGCCGGGATCGCCACCCGAGTCGTCGCAGTGGCGACGGCGATACTGCTCCTCGTCTTCATCTTCGCTGTCGCATCCGCTTGGGTGCGTGGCCTGAGCATCGACTGCGGCTGCTTCGGCGGTGGAGGTGAGGTTGCCCCCGGTCAAACGGCATACGCGGCCGAGCTGCTTCGCGACGTTGGTCTGTTGCTGCTGGCGTTGTGGCTGGTGTGGCAACCGCGCAGCCGGCTTGCGCTCGATGGGTTTGGAAACGCACGGGATCAACCGCACGGCG